>NZ_JBSTYP010000012.1:0-100658 GCF_054052405.1 Aeromonas aquatilis
TCTTGGCCTCATCACCCAGCGCTTTAACGGCTGCGGCGCCTTGTCGCCAGCTTCCAGTGGCCTCGTCGTAATGCACCTTGCCCTCGGCGACCAGGCGATCGAGATCCGCCATGCTGGTGATGGCAAAACCCAGCTCGCCTGACAGGGCGGCAAACTGACCATTGAGGCGGGCCTGAGTCTCGGAGCGCAGCCCTTGCGCCTCCCGAAGTGCCAGCTCAGCCTGCACTAGCTGGCGCAGGGCAGAGGCAAACTGGGTGATCTGGATGATGGACTCGACCGCCATGGCGGCCAGCAGTCCCTTGACGGCGGCGCCCAGCACCCTGACCCCTATCGCCGCACCGGCTGCAGCCGTGCCCGCAGTCGTCATGCCGCCTGCTGCTGTCGCTGACGCCATAGGCATGGCAATAAACTGGGCGTAGAGGCTGCGCAGATCACCAATCCAACCCGCGATTTTCAGGCCGACCCAAGCTTGGGCCAGCACGGTCAGCGCGGTGCGCCACTCATAAAGGGTTTGGATCAGCGACTTGAGGGTTTCCCCCATGGTGATAAAGCCATCGGATAGGCGCTTGGCCCACTCCTGCAGGCGGCCATCCCTGGCCATCGCCTCAAATTCGGCATTAAGGTTGGCCAGCTGGTTTTTGAGCCAGGCCAGCGCCCCGTTCTCTGCCACCATCCGGTAAAACTTGGCGAGGTTGTCCTGGGCATTGGAGATAAGCCTGGAGAGCAGGCTCATGTTGTCGGCAGCGGCACCGCGCGATTGGGCAGCAATCTCGTTCATAAGGGCAGAGATGGTCTCGCGGCCCAACTTGCCCGCCTCAGAGAGCTTCTGCAGTTCGGCAGTATTCTTGCCGGTCACCAGCTCTAGCATCTGCCAGACCGGCACGCCCCGCTCAATCAGCTGCAAGATCTCCTCTCCCTGCAGCTTCTGCTTGGCCCAGGCTTGGCCGAGTGCCAGGGAGATGCCCTGCACCTCTTCAAAACCCCCGCCCAACTTGAACGCTTGATCGACAATGCCCTGCATGGCACCCGCCATGGGGTCAATGCCGAACGCCTTAAGGCGCACGAATACCTGGGTGACTTCACTGAGCTGCAGGGGGGTGTTCTTTGCAAAGTCCTGGATCCAGACTGACGCCTCTTTGCCACCGGCAATCGAACCCATCACCGCCTTGAGCTGCACATCGAGGCGCTCTGCCTGATCGCCGGTCTGGAACATGGCGAGCAATTGGGTAGTCAGGGTCTGGATACCGAACCAGGTACCCGCCAGCGCCACCAGGCGCCCGGTCAGACTGCCGATGGCCCCCTGCAAGCCACCGGCCTGCTGACTGCCTTGGCTAAACTCGCGCCCCAGCCGTTCGGTCTGGGCGACACTTTTGGTCAGCTCACGCTGCAGGCGCTGCTGTTCCTGGGCAAGGTTCTTGGTATCGAGCCCGGACTGCTTGAGCCCGGCATGCAGGCGGGTATGACTGGCTGACTGAGCGACCAGCTGGCGCTCCAGCTGCTTGACCTCGGAAGTCAGCAACCGCTCTTGTTCTGCCAGCGCCTTGGCGTCACCGCTGCCTGCTTGCTGCTCGCGACGCAACTGCTCCAGCTTGTCACGGCTGAGCACGGTCGCCAGTTCGAGCTGGGTCAGGGCGGCTTTGGAGTCATTGAACTGCTGGATCAGCGCCTGCTGGCTGCTTAACGATTCGAGGCTCTCGGCTAACTGCGCCGTTTCGGCGGCCGTCTCATCCGAGATCGGGCCCAGCTCCTGCACCTCACCCACCAAGGCGGCCAAGTCTTCCCGACCGGTGACCTTGGCCGCCAGCTCCAGGGCAAGTTTGAGGGTGGTAGAGGTGGACATGGGGCATTCCGATCAGATTCAGATATGCCCTATTGTGGAGAAATGGCAGAATAGGAGGGTTTATGGGCGGTTACTGAGACATCTCGCTGCAGCCACCAAAACTTGTGATTATTTTTGTAGAATCAGTTTATTGCCCAACTTTGCATCAAAAGAGGAACATTCATGAGCCTTCTTCATGAGATCCAATCTGCAATTCTTCAGGAAAATGTAGATCTCGGCCCAATACTTCTCAAGCTACGGCTCTTAGCTGCTCGTATAGGTAGTCAACCACTAGCAGAATGGGTACGGCATGAGTCGGAAGGCTACCCGCTTGATACAGATATTCCAGAATATCGACATGTTCCTGTGAGCTACAGGGCAAGTTTTACTGGAGCTTATGGCTCAAAAATTGAGAATGCCCCCATTCCTCCTCACTTAGTAGAACACTTTGCAGGGGAACACTGGGTCCGCTTTCAAATACGCGAGAGCATTGCAGCCATTGATAATTTACTCACCAACCAATATGATGGCGAACTTGGTATCGATGCAGCAGACCTCATACTCCGTTTTCAAGGAAAAATATATCCGACTTATAGATGTTTTTCGGTGACAGGAAATATTTCTTGCTCATCTTTAGCATCAATTCGCCATGCAGTCCGCAGCCGTGTTCTAGAACTGACACTTGAACTCGAAAAATCTGTCCCAGACGCTACAAGCGTCATCTTGGGCCCAGCAGCTTTACCATCTGCGCCCAATGCAGCCGCAGCGACTCAAATTACCCAACAAATCATTTACGGTAACTATACCTCAATCGCAGCTACTGGAAACGGCGCGACAATCCAAGTAACTGTAGTGCCACACAATGAAAAGAGCTTGGCAGACTATCTAACTCATTCAGGTATGGCAGAAGAGGATGCGCTAGAGCTTGCTCGATTAGCGGCATTAGAACAACCTGACAGCAATATTGAGCCCATGGGGGCAGAGGTTAAAAGCTGGCTAGTTGACAACCTTAAGAAAGCAGCATCAGGCACTTGGAAAATTGGACTATCAGTTGCGACAGACGTAATCAAGGAAGCATTGTTAAAATATTATGGTTTTAAGTAGTCAGCTAATACCAGATTGCTAATCTTCCTAAAATTCATTGTAAGATTCGATAAAAATCTCAAGTCTTAAACTTTATATCACAGAGAAAATATAATGAAAGATCACCCAATAATAATAACAGTCCTGGGCTTATTAAGCATCGGAGCTTTAGTTGGTATGGCCTTATCAGACATAACTTTATTCTCCTTCGCACCTAGTGACTTTATCAATTCATTTCTAAAAGTTTTTTTAGGTGTTTTCATTGTGTACTTATATATTTTTTGCAAGGAATTATATACACACAACCCCAAAAGGAATTTTAAAGAGAAATTTTTCATAACCCTTAAAAAATACACATTATTTAGTGTACTCAAAGAGATTTTTAATGACAGCGTCAAGGAAAACGATGACGATAACAAAGACCGTTTGCTTGGAATACTTCACGGCATGCTTTTAATTGGTTTTTTATTTATGGTGGCATGTTTCATTATAAATTTCATTTGGCATGATGCCGAATTAGGTGCGTTTGGTGATTTCCTTGGTGGGGTTTTGAATCCAATCTTTACCTTTATGACCTTTTTTGGTGTAATTATTACAATAGTGCTCCAAAAAATAGAGTTAAAAGCTGCAAGAGAAGAATATACCAAATCAGCTAATGCTCTTGGTACACAAGCTATAGAAAATACATTTTTCAACATGTTATCACTACATCACAAGATTGTTGAAAAAATAAATTTCAATGCTACTGGATTCAACTACACCTTGGATTTCCTAGACCACCCCAACTCAGATAATACGCCATCCCTTATAGGGGAGAAAGCATGCCAAGGAGCAGAGGCATTCTCGAGACTATTGTCAGTAATTGAATGTGGAACTCAAAAGGAAAAGACATTCTCCCTTTATAAAGTTGTGCAAAACCATCATAACCACCACTTTGGAAGTTACTTTAGAAGCTTATATCAAATAATGAAGTTTATTGTTAACAACAATTCTATTGATGATGATGATAAGAAAAAATACATGAGTATATTAAGAGCACAACTCTCTAGCGATGAGCTTATAGCTCTTTTTATTAATTGTTCAGGAGATATGGTTGATGATGGGCAATTTAGAGCATTCTTGGTAAAATACCACATGCTTGAGCATATGCCACTTTCATATCACGAGGACGACAATGAAAAATATTACACGTCAAAAAACTTCATAATTGCTGACATTGAAACAATAAAAGAATATCTTTCTAATGAAAATAATGGTGCACTAGGAAAACGCGATTTTTACCTCCCATCTGTAGGTTAAAATTAAGGGCGGGTCTCCCCGCCGTTTTATATTACCCATCATACAGTCACCGGCCGATCCACATAGAAAGGGGCGGTCTCACCATCCACGGCCAGCAGCTCCCCCTCCAGCTCGATCTCGATGGGCTTGTCGCTCATAAAGTCCACCGCCTTCTTGGGGGACAAGCTGGCACGGGGCACCGTCAGTTTGATGGCCTCGCCGCTGACGATACTGCGGCCATCGAGCAGCAGCCGCGCCTTGATCTCCGGCTGGATGTTGCCTGCGATGCGGGTACCGGTCACTGCGTTATAGGTACCGCTGACCGTCAGGCTGCCGCCATCCGCTACCGAGCCCCCCTTGATCGCCCGTACCAGCCCGAGCGCATAGTTAACCTCGATATCGGTACCCACCACCAGCGCCGTGGCCCCTTCCTTGATGGCCAAACCCGTTGCGGCAATATTGCTCTTGCCCAGCTGGGCCCACTTAGGATATGCGGGCAGGGTCACCGGCAGATCAGTCAGCGTACCGGCCCCCTGATTGATGGGGCTCTCCAGACCCATAAAGGCGGCGGCCAGCAACACGGGCGGGATCTCGGTGGTCTTGATGGTGACCATGGCAGGCTTGGGAATGTGGTAGTTCTCCCGCGCCTGACCGTATTGCCCCTTGCGCTTGCTGGGAATCGAGATCTTCTGGCTGTCGGGTTTCACTTCCAGGCTATCCACATCGATGGGGCCAATCACCCCGGCCGAGACCCCGTTGGTAAAGGTCTCGATAAAGAGATCCCCTTCCAGGTGCAGTGTTTCGCTCATCATCGCTCTCCTTTGAATTTCACTCGGGTAGTAAAGGCAAGCGGCAAATAAGCCGCACCGCCGCTGTAACTGGGTTTGGCCGGTGGGGTGACCCGGCGAAAGGTACTGTCACCACATGCTCGCCCACTGACGGCCTGCAGGATGCGGCCAAGCCACACTCCGGCACTGACCTCCCTAGGGCTGGCACGATGCACCAGCACCAGCAACCAGAGCTGATCAAAGCTGCTGGCCCGGCCTGACTGGGTGCCTTCGCTCTCACGTTCGCCCTGATAGACCACATGTACCGCCGGACTGTGCTGGCCCAGATTGGCGATGGCCGCCACATCGGTGGCCACAAACACCTCCTTGAGCCCCGCAGGTTTGAGGGGGGCCAGCAGCTCACGCAGCCGCTCGCCAGCCTGCAGGTAGTCGAGTTCGGTACCAGACTGGTTGGCGGGTTGGCTCATAGAAAGCCCCCCTTGTCGCGCCCCTGACTCCGGCCAAAGACGCGCCCATCCGACTGCAGTTGAGCCAGGTTCTGGCTCTCCAGGGTGGCGCCATCGGATGCCAACCCCAGCGCCAGCTCCCCCTTACCAACCGATTTCAGAAAGGCCAGGGCAGCCTCGTTGCGCTTGGCTATCTGCTCCGGGGCCTGTTCACCATAGAGACGGTGACGGGCGATATCTGCGCAGATAGGTACCAGGGCACTCGGGATATGGGCCAGCGGCAAGGGATAGCGACCCGCCAGATAGCCATCGATCAAGGCGCCTGCATCCTGCAGGGCGATGGTGATGGCCGCCTGATCCAGCTCGCCGGTCGGCGTCATGGCCAGGCGCAGCAACTCGGCCTCACCAAAGCGGATCACCATGTCATTGACGCTGGCATACATATCACTGCTCTCCGCTCTGACCAGATGACTGCTCATCCTTGACCGGGTATTGCACTTCGGTCGCGGCGATCGCTGTCACCAGTTCGGCCTTCTTGAGCTTGGCCGCCTCCGAGATACCCATCTGCAGCGCCAGCTCGCGCAGCTCATCGACCTTCATCTCGGCCAGCGGCGTAACCTTGCCAGCCAAGGTGGCAACCCCTGCCAGATAGCCCGAACCGGTCAGGACGCCCAGTGTTGCGTCCAGATCCCCAGGCGCCGATGGTGCATCACCTGCCTGAAGGCTGGCGTTTTCAGCCAACCGGACGACCACCAGACGCGGGTCGTTCTCCAGGGTCGCGCACTGCTCAGGCGACACAACCATCTCAGACTTGCCCGGTACAATCGGCAGGCCCGCGCGAAAGTAGACCTGACGAACTGTTGACGTAATCCCCACTCGAATAGCCAGTTCCATCTCTTGTTCCATCTCATGTTTTCCTCGTCGTATCTGATAGAGAGGCTGTTTAAACCGGGGGTTAAACAGTGCCTGGCAGCTGTTTAACCCCGCTTTAAACAGGCATAACGCAGGGTTAGAGGTAGTCAGCCACCACCAGCTCCAACTTGCCTTTCAGCTCGTTGCTACTGCTGCTATCCAGCTCTCGCTCCAGCATCTGGGTCGCCAACTTCTCAAGAGAGGGCGGTACCACCAACATGGTGGCCTTCACCCCAAGCTTGCGGCCGCCATCAGCCTGAAACTCCCGCATCTTGGAGAAGGCATCCCACAGGTTGTCGGGGGTCAGCGCCCGCTTGTTGGCAAAGGCCAGCTGCCAGAAGCCAAAGCCTGCGGCATCACGGCAATCGACCCCGTAACGGAACTCCTTGCGGGTGAATACCGCCTCGTCATCGACCTTGGTCATGGCAATCAGCTGCGGCGACTTGCGATCCTGGAAGATGACAGGCTTGAGGGCTCGGCTGGTATCGAGCAGGAACCAGGGCTCCCCCTGATAACCGGCATCCACCACCACGTTGGCGCTCAAAACAGGGGTACCGGTGCCATCGGCCTTGGGATAGACAGGGTGATCGGTGTCGAAGAAATACTGACCGTCATAGCAAGGCGTGGTGAAGCCAGCGCCGAGCAGACCAAAGCAGAGCTCGTCGGGGTGGATCCCTGCCGCCAGACCCATCTCTTGAAACAGGGGGGCATAGATACCCAACTCGTCATCTTCGATATCGTTGCGATCGACCGCCACGGTGGCCTCGAAGTCTTCGTTGACGATCTGGTAACCGTGCGCCTTCATCGATTCGATCACCCGATCACCGACCCACTTGCGCAGACTGGGGAACTTGCCCAACCAACCATAGGTGTTGGACTTGGTGGTCGATTTGATCACGGTGGCGATCTTGGTGTACTGGGCAGGCGCTTCACCCTTGGCGTCTTCAAAGTTCTTCTTGAAGCCGGTGAAGAGGGCCTGCAACAGCGCGGGAGTAACAATGGCCATACGGGTGTTCCTTCTCTGGTTAAACAGGTTGGTCTGGCGGTCACGTTCGTCCGATTACGCCGCTGCGCGGCTAAGCGAACCTACCGGCCTTTTGCCTTGGCAAACTCTTCATAGGAAATGCCGAGCTGATCGGCGGCATACTTGTCATCCGCCGAGAGCACTGCCTCTCCCTTCTTCTCGGGTAGGGTCACCTGGGTGGTCTGACTGGCGGCCAGTGCCGCAATCGCCGGACGGGGCTCCAGCAAAGCCTTGAGAGCAGCCACCCCCTTCTGGGCGGCATAGGCGGTCAAATACTCCTCTTCGGCGGCCACCACCTTGCCCCGGGTACGGGCGTCCTTGATCAAGGTCGCGGCATCCGTGGTCTCAACCTTGGCGCTCAAGGTGGCCACTTCCGTCACCAGGGCGTTATAGGTCTCCACCGGTACATACTTGGCCAGGTCAATCTGGCCACCCTGCCCTGTGGAGACGGTCGCCTTGAGCGCAGCCAGCGAGGTGCGCTCAGCAGTGAGAGCTGCCTCCAGCTCCGGCGCCTTTTTGGCAATGGCCTGCAGGGTATCCAGAGCAGCCAGAGCAGCAGTCCCCTGCTCGGCAGTAAACTGGCCATCGGCACCCGGCTGGATGCCGAGTTTGCCGAGCAGCGCGATCAGGTGTTCGTTCATGGATTTCTCCTGTTGTGCAACATGGGATGAGATGGCCAGCTGGCCGGGTTGGGTAGACATAAGGCTTGAAGCGGGTAACGCACTCAAAGCGGCAAGCGCCTGCATGCCCACCACACCGGGATCATTGGTAATGGCAGTCATCCGCAGTTCCAGTGGGCGGCCCTGGGCGTCATAGGGAAAGACGGCAGAAAGGAATCGGTACTCTTTGGCAGCCACCAGGGCCGCAGCCCGCTCCGTCCAGCGCGGCTTGATAAAGAGCCCCTGCCCTTCGCGCCATGCAATCTCGTCACTGTTGTACCAACCTGCCGCAGGGGCTGGCTGGCCATTCTGGTCAGTCTTGAGGGTCTGGTGGTCGTAATCGATCAGGATGTCTTGCCCAAGGGCTTTGGCTCGGGCAATCAGGGCAGCAGCGATCTGTCCGTCCAGTTGCCAGTGACCACTCGCCACATCGAACGGACGACCATCACGGGCCTTGAACGGGCCGACCGGCAGCAGCTGGTACCAGCCATCGCCTTGGGGGGTGAGCTGCGCATCGAGCACCGCCAGCCGTTCCCCGCTGACGGGGTTAGCTTGGAGGATGGCCACGAAGGGCACGGAGTATGGGGTCTTGGATATGTTCATGCCGCCATAGTGCGGCGGCATGAAGGGGGATGGGGTTTATGGTGCCTTACAATGCATCAATATATCTGATTTGAACTACTCAGACTCACTGCTATTAAAATTAAGCACGTCCTTTAGTTTAGTAAGTGGCTCATCTGTTGAATGAACTATACCTAAAGTCACCCCTGCCCCTATGAGCATAACAAGAAGCCATTTAATTACTTGTATAAAAAAAGCTCTACACTTTCCTACACATTTAACAAAGACTAAAGGACAAATTGCTGTTTTTTGAAGCAAACGTGTATAAACAAAGCGAGCAAACGATTGATTTGCAACCTTTGAAAATGCAAGCTCAACCTCTTTGATACAGAGACCAGCTATTTTCATTGCATTGAATGCTTTTTTATTTCTGTCTATGTCTTCAAAGGTCGCTATTTTCTCTGCGTCTAAAGTTACCGCATCAAGCAAATCTACCAAGAGTTCATTAACTCGTGATAAAGATATATTGCAATGCGTACCTCTCTCGCCTAGAAGTTTTAATTTAAACTCTAGTTTTTCCAAATCAGCATCAGCACCAAAAATATAAGCTTGAATATCAGATTTATCTCTATCCTTCCCCTTTAGCCAAAACTCAATCGCCCCTTGAGATAGCTCCGTAAGGAGCTTATCTATATCATTACAAAGCCCTCGGATTTCTGAACGCTTTGCATACCTGTCATTATTAGTGAAAACCAACGCCCATCCAATAACAACAAGCATAGGAGGAAGCCATTTAGATAGGTCTTCCACAATCAATTACTCGCTTCTTCTATATAATTCCAAGCTCTATTTAAAACTGTTGCCCTAGAATGCTCCAGTTTCAATCTAGACTTAAGTTCATCAGCACTAAAGCCATCGTCTCTAACCAAGCCACCGAATGCCTCATCCAAAAAGGAAGAGCCATATCCCATAGTTCCATTCATGTCGATATGAACGATTGGATAAGCTTTTAGTGACGGAGTTAGTATCTTTTCCCTAAAGACCTTACCATTAAATGGGCCGTCAAGTTCGTCACGCCCATAGGGCATGTCTGAGAAATCATCTGCGATTCTAATGAATTCTTTAGTAATAACAGCCATTTTAACTACCACCGTTATTTGAAAGTTGGATATTCCATTGTATTAACGTACCTTGTAACGGACGTTTACTATCATTTAATTCTTCAACATCATTTTTCGTATGGTAATTATATCTACCATAACGACTATATAACATCAATTGTCCATCAGGGTTAGCCTCAACAAAAGCTTTGATATCACTTAAGCCCTTCCCTCTTTTCTCTTGCTTAAAGCGGCTACGACCATATTCCATCGAACCCTTTATCAAATTAGAATCACGATTTCCATTTATAAGACCAGCTATCATACTTGTGATCTCTTCATAAAATGGTCTTCTCGGGATAGTTCTGGGTATGGTCTCGCCCATATCATATATGGCAACAAAAAGCTGATCTTGAATTCTTCTAGTGATAAACCACCAACGTTTACCAACTTTATCAACAAAATTTTGAAGGGCCACATCAGGCTCTTCATAAGCATGATTTCCAACATTTATTATGGATTCGGTAACCGCTGCATACATAGCATCATGTATATCATCATCTAATCCGGCCTCAGTGATTGACTCACTAACATATTTAACACATGTACGAATTGAATCATCCAGATCATCTAATGACTCACCACTCACTGCGGTCAATATCTGATGCGGTCCATAATTTATATTCCCACTCAACAAGTTAAAAAAACCTGTCTCTCTGAATACAATATCAATTTCTCTTAACCCA
Organism: Aeromonas aquatilis; assembly: GCF_054052405.1. Taxonomy (NCBI): domain Bacteria; kingdom Pseudomonadati; phylum Pseudomonadota; class Gammaproteobacteria; order Aeromonadales; family Aeromonadaceae; genus Aeromonas; species Aeromonas aquatilis. Next base: position 10,417 of record NZ_JBSTYP010000012.1, read on the forward strand.
GATTTTGTAATGGATATTACAAATGGTGAGCCAGTTTCAAATTGAATGGAATGAATGTGAGCAAACAAAACTAGAACCGCACATATCTTACACGACACGGTGTCCTGCAAGTCAATAAGAACTCTCTTCTTTTGCTCAACACATTTCTTATGCAAATCATCCAAAAAAAGTAAAAACTCAACGCAATGTTCTTCATTAAAAACATTCAAAAAACGAGGCGCACGGATAATTAAACGACCAAAAACAGATAAATTAGGAGTCCTCACACTAAAGTGCTTTCTTTCTACTCCTTGTCTAGCTAAGCCTTTTACCCACTTCTGCTGGGCTCGGCGACCATGCCAGTATGCTTCATCTGTTTGTATTTTCTTCATTTTTACCCTTCCGCAAGATGCTCAGATGTTATAGAAGCATCATGCAAAGTACAACCAATGCCGACACCATCTATCCAACCTAAGTCATTAGATGGTGTTTAATCATGTTTAAATCAACCCCAGAACACCGCTAGGACAAGGCTAAAGGCATCCCTATAGACCTATCCTTGCAGATACATCTCAAGCGTCACAAGAACGAATTCATGGTCTGAATCCGACAGCCCCAGAGCGCGGCGCTCTGGCAGGTTGATCTCTGGGCGCCCGAACTGGTGGGCGGCACCGTATACCATGGGCGTACCGAAGTAGAGGGTCTGGGGATCGACCTGATAGTCGAGGGTATCGCGCAGATCATCGTTCAGACGCAGCACCTCATCGGCATGTCGGGGCTTGCGGGCACGGTACTTCTCCGAGAGCGGGGCCCAGGGCTCCCCTTCCGGGCTCTCTTGGGCATCCCAGCGATCCCGGTGCGACAGCAGCAGCCCTTCCCCAATATCTGCCAGCGGTTCGCTCAGGTCACCGGTTTTCTGATAAAGCTTTGCCAGTAACTTGTGGGCGTCGGCCACCCCGTGGTGGCTGATGGCAATAAAGCTACCGGCCATCAGAACTCATCCTCAAAGGTGGTCATATAGTGCAGCGCTTCCTCATCTGCATTAGCCATCGCGGCCTCCCAGAGATCCCCCATCAGGTCAGCCTCCTCATCACGGGCTTGCTCACACAGGGCATCCAGCGCCTTGGCTTGCGCCAGGGTAAAGGGGCCATCCTGTGCCAGCAGGGCGCTGGCTTGTTCCAGCAAGGTCATTGTCTCGCTCCTTTATGTTTTGATCTCCGGGGCTACTAGCGGCCGCCCTTGGTAGTGGCAGCCGTAGCTTTGGCCAACATGGCTTCCACTCTCTTGGCCAGTTCGGGAAAGTGCTCCAGCATGGATTCCCTCGCCAGCACCCAGGCGGCAAACGCCTCGGCCGCCATCTCTTTGCCATTGGTTCCGGCATATTCGGTAATCAGGCCGATACCGTTGAGATTGGGCTCCCCGGCCCAGAAGTGAACCTGGTGGCCGAGCTCATGCAACCAGGTCGAGATCCGCTGGGCCGATTCCCCCAGTTTATCGCCTACAATGGCCGACACACTCCAATGACGGCGCAAGGCTTCACCACTGGCGCCTCTTGGTAGTAATTGGCGCGGGCCGCGATTAGCGTGGGCATCAGCCAACACATCGGCAGCCGCCGCTTGCACTGCCTGCATATCCACCGTCTTCAAAGTATCGCCCCCCTTTACCTTGATAACCAGATGATCCCAGCTGGTTGCGGTAAAGCCGTTGACCCTGCTGGCCCGGCGCGAATAGTAAAAGGAGCGCACCAGATAGGGATCTTTGCCCAGGTAATCAGCAATAGCCGGGGCAACCTTGAGCCCGGCCGCCCCCTTCCCCATTTCGGTCTGCTTGATAAACAGGGTTTTGACCGGATGCGCCTTGAGGTACGCCGCCAACGGTTCGCGCTGGGGGGCTGGCAACTTGGCCAGCAGATCACTCAAACCCTGTGCAGTGACACCTTTAACGCTGGAGAAGGCGCTCCCCACTATCCGCTCTGGCAGTCGCTCGGCCAACGCAGGCTTGGCTGCTTCGCGCTTGGCCACCGCCTTGGTCAGGTCTGCCGGAGTCTGGGGACGATAATCAAAGCCGGGGTCGATGCCTTTGGGGATTTTGTGCAACTCCCCGGTGGCCTTGTCCACCCACTCATATTCGCCATCGTCCGGGGCCTTGCCCACCACCAAGCCGCGCCGCTTGAGATCGGCCTCTGAGAGCAGAAACTTCTTGCACTTGCAGCCATAGCCATTGCTCGGGCTGTGCGTCTCCCACCAGGGGTGATCAACCGGCAGCACCAGGTTGTTCCACTTGAGGTGCAACTCCCTGGGGTGCTCGGAGTCCCCATGACGATAGAGCGCATAGGGGCGTTTGTGCTTGATACGCTGGATCTGCTCTTCACGCCCGGCGTTGTAGCTTTGGCGCAGGTTGGTCTCGAAGATGACGCGGGAGCGCCACGACGCCGGGCCGGTATGCTCCCAACCGTGGCGGGCCACAATCTCCTTGAACGCCTTCTGAAAGGCCCCGATGGATTGCCCTTCACTGATCGCCTTGTCTACCGCCCCGCGCAAATCAGCCAGCAGATCCGTTTTGGTGGCCCCCGCCACCATAAAGGCGCGGTTATGGGCATCGCGCCACACATCGGCCCAGCGTTCGCTCGGCATATCGAGCTTCTGGCGAAAGAAGGCGATCGCCTCGGTAAAGGGCAAGGAGCCATATCTGACTGGTGAGGAGCGAACGGGCATCAGCGGCCCTCCTCCATCTCAAGCATGCCGAGCAGCTCGCTGGCGGCAATGGCTTGTGCCATCAGCGCCCCCAGTTCGTCATGGCTGAGTTCAGGCTCCAGTGCCAATAAGCCATCCCGGATCTCTTCCAGAGTAGTGGCCTGCATCACCAGCGCTTGGACAGCATCGGTCATTCCCGCCAGCAGAGGGGCGGCCTCGGCCTGCAACCGGGCCAACTGGGCATCGTTGTTATCTCTCTGCGCAGCTTTATTTGCGGCCAGGGTCGCCAGTCCCTGACGGGGCAGCCGAGCCTTGAGCTCCGCCTCCCCTGTTGCCCCTCGATTGTCCTGAATGGTCAATACCTCTTCCTGAGCGGTGGGCACCGGGATCTGCAGCTTGTCATAGACCCACTGGGTCGGGATCTTCATGCCGATAGAGACCAGAGTGCGCAGCGGCCCTGCCAGTTGCTGCATATCCTCCGGCTCGGTCACATCAAACTCCAGCCGGGGGCTGCGGCGCGGGCCCTGATAGCTCTTGCCGTTCAGGGCATAGAGCGGATAGACCAGATCGCGGGTCAGGGTGGCGGCCAGCTGGCGGAGATCAGCATCCCGTACCTCTTGGCGCACCTCGTTATGGACATTGCCCAGAGCATTGGTCGAGCTCTTACCATCGGCCTGTGAGGTCAAGGTGCCCCCCAGAATGGCCTTGCTCATGGAGCGCTCGCACCACTCCATCATCACCACAAAGGGATCGGCCTGACCGCTAGCGGCGTTCTGGAACTCAATCTCCATCCCGCGCGGGATAATGCCCCCGGCGTTATGCCCGATGGAGAGCACCGCCTGCAGCAGGGTGGCCTTCTCTTTCTCGGTCGCTCCTTCCGGGTATTTGCCAAGGCGCACCGGCAGGCCGTAGATCTCCAGAAACTCCGCCAGATCGCGCACGCTGTAGTTCTTGAACAGAAACGGCCAGATCAGGGTACGGACAAGGCCGGTGCGGGCCAGATATCCCGATTTGGACTTGGCCTTGTGCAGCAACCAACCAAAGGGGTTGAGGGCAACCCCTTCGTGGCTGTTATCCCGCAGCCGCAACTGGTTGCGATCGTCCGGGTGGGTCTGAAACCAAGCGGGATCGCGCCAGATGATGCCCTTGGGAAGCTGCAACCCCTCCACCAGCTCCCAGCCACAGAACTCCTGGGCACAAAACCCCTTGAGTACCGCATCGGTGGCGTCAAAGATGGCATCATCAAACCAGGTAAAGTCCTCTATCAGCTCGCGGATCATCTCGCTGTCGCGCTTCTCCGCCGGGGTGGCGTTGCGAGGCGGCTCGATTGTCCAGCTCACCCCCAGCAGAGCGCGGCGACGTTTGCCGAGTTCACTCTGCAGGTGGGCGTCTTTCTCCTCCATGTCTTCGGCCAGCTCGCACTGGGCGATCAGGTTGCCCTGTTCTGCCTCCTTCAATGCGGCTGCCGCCCTGCTCGGCGTGAGCCCCACCGTGGGGTGTTCACTGTAGTGACGGCGCAACTGGGCAAGCGCCGCCGAGTTCTCGGTCTGCGGCTCCTTTTCAAGCCGCAGGGGATTGCCGTTGATATCGATGATCCTGCCCATTACCAGGCCCCTCTCTCGAACGAATGATGGTTATCGCCCCTTGCTTCATCGCGCTTGTTAGGCAGTGGAGTGAACTCGATAGCGCCCCCCTCCATCCAGCTGGCTCGCACCGCCATGGCCAAGGCCACCGCAAAGTCACCGTGGCGCTGTTGGCCCCCTTGGCCGGTGTTCTTGCCTTTGTCGATCTTGGGGATGCCGTTGATGACCTGGATTTTCCCCAAGTCATCCTGCACGTCTGCATGGCGCGGGATGGTCAGGTTGCCATCCTCAAACTCTGCTTTGAGCTTGGGCATCCACTCCCGATACCAGGGGTCATTGAGCATCACGCACTCGATCATCCCGGCTCCCCAGCGCAAACGGGCCGCCTCTGCCAGATAGCCGCCGTTACCGGTAGCATCGAAGGCCGCCGCCGTGAAACGGTGTAGCCCAATCAGCAAATAAAACAGGATCTGGCGCTGGCTCTCATAGGGGGCATTGACCAGCTCCACCACAAAGGGCACTCGTTTGCGCAAGTTGGTGGCAAGGGAGAGCGGCACAAACACCGACAAATCCCCCTTGCGGGCGAAGTCCTCTCCCAGCACATGGCGACAATTGCGATCGAGCGCTTCCAGACAGGGCTTGAGGTTCTCCTCGCACCAGATATCCACCACTGCTTTGCGGGTCTCCTCGCTCGAGAGCTCGAAGTCTTTGGGGGCGGTAAAGCGCAGAATAGGGATATCCGGTTGCATCGCCCGCTCGATCAGGGTGCGCTTGATATAGACGCCGCTGCTCTGCTTGGGTACGCAGAAATACTCCTCCAGAGCATCCTCTTCAGTGGCGGTAGCCTTGAGCAGCCCCGCCTTCCAGGCGTCCTCGGCTTCCTGTGTCCAAAGGCCGCCCTTGACCTGGCAGATCCGGCGATAGAGCCCCTGGCGGCAAGCATCGTCCAGGCTGATGGTATGGATGGAATACGCTTTACGGCCCGCTCGGCTGTCGTTGATGAGTTGGTTAAACAGGTTATCGACGCCGTTATGGGTACTGATCAACCGCACCTTGGCGCCCCACATGGTCAGCGCCATGGCGGCCTTCAACACCTCGGCCAGTCGGTCGTGGAAAGCGGCCTCGTCGATGGTCACATTGCCCTGCATGCCCCGCAGGTTGGAGGGGTTGCTGGAGAGCGCCTGCACCTTGAAGCCAGAGGCGAAATAGACCACGAAGGTGAGGATCGCTTTATCCTCATCGTCGGTGAACACCTCCTCCTGGATCTCACCGGCCGCCTTGTTGTACGCCTTGGCCCACATCGCCACCGCATCGATAAACTCGCGGGCCATCTCCTTGTTGCTGCCCACATAAAAGTGGTGGCAACCCCCGGCCGTCTTGGTCTTGGCGGCCGTCAGGGCTGCATCAGCAGCCTCTGCCCAGGTGATACCGGTACGGCGGCTCTTCTCGGCGATCTTGAGCGGGCTCTCATCGGCAATCCATATGCGCTGGTACGGCAGCAACACCTCGTCGGGGTTGTATTCGGTACCCAGGGTCTGGGCTAACTGTTGGGCGATAGGGGTCTGAGCAAGGGCGGTCATCAGGCAATCCCCAGGATTTCGCGGCGTATCTCGGCGGCGGCTTCACAGCTCAAGCCCGCCTGAGTCACGATGGCTTCAGTCTTGGCGGCGATCTCTTCGGCAAATGCCTGGCGGATCTCTTTCTCCCGCTTATGACTCTGCATCGCGGTCGATTCGAGCCGCTGGGCCGCCAGCATGGCGTTTTTCAGCATGTCGATATCCACCGCCTCCTCCGGGTTCTGCACCTGAGCCAGCATCGCCTTGAACAGCTGAGAGCGGCCCAGCTCCAGAATGAGCTTGGTGGTCTCCCCCATCGGCTTGTCGCCAAGCTGGGAGGTCAAGACGGCCGTGGTTTCTCGCAAATCCCGCAGGTGCTGGCCGACCTGTTCAACCTGGCTGGCATGACGGCTTAACCCGGAGCGGGAGAGCTTGAGCTCATCGGGCAGCCCCGCCTCCTCGATCAGGCCGTTGATTTCATCCAGGATGGCGGCCTGACTGTTGCCCTTGTCCCGCAGCATCTCGTTGAGCGCGTTGCGGATGGACTCAGGCAGCAGCCACACCTTGCTGGCGCGGCCTCGGGTCGGTTTCTCGGCCATGCTTAATCCTCCGCCCTGGGCTTCTTGACGCCGGGCACCGTTGCCCGGCCCTCTGCCGCGTCCTGGCCCCGACCGGTCAAGTGAGCCACCTGCACCGTGGCCAGTCGCTCGATGCGCACCAGCCCCTGCTCTTCCAGCCAGGCCAGCAGGGTCTTCACCCGATCCCGTGTCACCCGACCGGTACCCAGCTGGTCGAGGCAGTCATTGAGGATTGACTCGTTGGCGGCACCACCGATATCCAGCAGGGAGCGCAGGATCACCAGCCGCTGCTGTGCGTCCAATATTTGTTGAATGCTCATGGCTTCTCCTTCTGTACAGCGGCGAGCTCATTTTCCAATAGCAGATCGGCAAGGCGACGGGCTTGGCGCAGCTCCGGCTTCACCTCCCGCAACTCCCCCCGCAGCTCGCTGATCTCCAGCTGCAACTTGTGCAGCTCACGCTCACTCGGCAGATCAGCCAGTACCTGCTCCACCCGCTGGACTCTCTGCACCAGAGCAGTGAGGTCTTCGCGCTTGGCGTAGGTCTTGGAGAGCAAGATGATGACCACCAGACCCACCAGGCTGGCCAACGCATAGAGCGGTCCCCAGTTCTTAACGATGAAATCCCACACGGGTCGCCTCCTTGCGCTCATACAGGGTCTGGCACTCGATACAGCGCTCGGCACCAGGCTCGGCTGCAAGGCGGGAGGTTGGGATGGCTTCGTCACAATCGCAACAGATACCATCGCCGTGTGGCCTTGCCCTGTTCTGGTGGGCTTCGATAATGCGCCCAGTTCGATCGGCATCGGCCTGCTGGGCGCGGTCTATGAGGTTTGTCACATGACCTCTCTCGTATGGCTACTAACGGACGGTATGGGTCGCCTTGATGCGGCCCCAGATGGCGAGCAGGCCACCCACCGCACTGGCCAGATCCACCAGGGTGGATGCCAAGCTGGCTTGGGTACCCGCATCGACCGGCACACCGAACAGGCCCGCAATACCGGCCCCCACGGCAATCACACCACCGATCACAGTGCGGCTTTTGAAAGCAGACTTCGCTTGAGGTAACAGGGAATCAGGCATGATGGACTTCCTTCTTTTTGGGTTGAAATAACGGAGGTTGGGAATGACGGGCACGGGCCCGCAGGCGATCCAGTTCGGTCACCGAGCGCCACCCCTTCTCAAAGAGGGATTGACGGGTCTGGTGGTGGCTATAGAGCGGGATCGCCTTCGGGTCAGCGATCTGATTGGCCAAAGCGGCCTTGAGATGGGCTTTGCGCCCATCCTTGAAGCAAGCGAGATAACGGGGGTTCTTGAGCTCAGGGATGCCAAAGCAGCCCGCAGCCTGGATCGCGGCCGCTGCCTTCTGTTGCTTGATGGTCAGCACGCTCATGCCACCACCTCGCCAACTACGTCGGAAAGGAGGTAGTTCTGCAGACGCAGCAGTCGGTTGATCCAGCCATCGGCATTGGCCCACTGGCTCGGGTCTTTGCGCACAATGCCGTGCATGAAGCTGGCCCGCTGCATCATCAGCGCCAGCAGGAATGAGGTCTCACCCTTTGCGCCCAGTTGCTGCTTGAGCCTGCCAATCGACACAGGGCCAAGGCGGCCATCTGCCATCACCCCCAAGACCTGCTGCAGCTGTTGGATGGCGCGTTTCGGCCCGTGATGCACCGCTGCATCAAACACGGCGATAGAGAGGGCCGGGCTTAAGCTGGCGATCAGGTCACAGCGGGCGGGAGCCCAGTAGTTCTGGCGGTAAAAGGGCTCGGTATGGGCCGGGGTCAGATCACCGATAGCGATATCGGGTACCCCATCCCGATCGAGGTCGGCCATGCCGTCCTTCTTGCCATCGGCGGCATCGGCGATGCCGTACTTGGTATGGCCACCACGGTCAGCGTGATGGTTGACTTCGCCCCCTTCCACATCGGGACGAAGCAGCCATTTAAGTGCGAGTGATAACATAAAGGCCCCTCGGTGAACTGCGTTATCAGCAGCGTACCGAGGGGCCTCTATGGCATGGGTTTATGGTGGGTTAGAAGAGTTACATCACTAGTCGTAGTGGTTTTTTTTCTGCTCCAAAGTGCCTAATTCCAAAAAGTTCAAAGACAATCTCTTCCGTTACCCCTATGGACGCCAAAATTGCTGACCACTCTCTATGAGGTAAAACCTCAATCGCCCGATTCAGAAGTGTCGGTGCCTCCATAGGAATCAGTTCATCACCAGGTTCTTCCCTTGTGTAACCTTTAGTATTCAAAAAAAGAAAACCGCTTCGAGCCTTCTCTGGTGTAATCAAGCCCAATGATGATGCCCGATAGATGATCGCCTTTAAGCTCACTTTCCAACGGGACTTAAACTCGACAAGCTTACTCCAGTCAAATTGTCTACCTCTGAGGGCAGGAAACTCTTTTGAGAATGATACCCTTGGCATTAAGAATGCACTTGCGAACCGATTTGCTTGAGCCTCTGTGATCGTATCACCAGTAGTAATGCCATCATGTAAAACCAAATGTCCTAGTTCATGAGCAATATCGAATCTGAAACGACACACACTCTTTTTAGCATCATTTCGAATAATAAAAGGTCGTTGATGGGGAACTGAAAATGCGTCAACTTTTTCATCAACACCACGAATCGTAGTTACTACAACACCTAATCTTTCCACAAGATTAACCATTGATGATATTGGGCCTAGACCTAAGTCCCATTCTCTACGACATTGTTCTGCAACTCGTTCAATTTCATTAACATTATTTATGTTGAACGCTGAGACATCTGGCATCATTACATCAGGGAAGACAATCTCACGCTCAACACATCTTATGACTTCCTCAAAAATTTCGGCTCTCGCCATTACACTTTTTGTCATTGTTTGTGTACGAGAACGCAAACTTCTGAAATGACAAACTTCGGCTTCAATAGGATATGCTCTTTGTGAAAAGAGGAAGTTTTTCTCAATGCCAAGAAGAGAACATATGGCATCCAAAGCCTCTTCTGTTGGTTGCATTCCCTTCTCATACAAGCTGATCGATTGTCTGGTCTTACCAATAGCGGTAGCAATTTCCTCCAAAGAGAATCCTTTTGCCATACGGGCGACTTTCAGTTTGTCGCCCCTATATGATTCCTGACCAAGTGATTTATTACTAAACAGATCCATTATCTTTTTGCTCATCGGTGCGGCGTCTGAATACAGGCGCGACATCAATATCTTTTGCTTCTGGGAGTTCAACATGGGTTGATGTTGCAGGGATGATAGCCACAGAACTATCAATGCTCTGCATTGCAACAATTGCTTGATATTGATTAAATCCGACCAACGCAATTGTCCATGATGGAGCTAAATCCTCATCTTCAATATGAGGCTCAACCATAACTCGCCATTTGAGTTCAAGTTCAGGTTCAGTATTAGAAAAAAGTCGAAGCTGCTCGAACTCAGGTGCATTCATTAATAACCGATGTTTTTTGGCAGGATTCGAAATCGTATCCTTAGAAAACTGCATCGGAACATTGTTAACAGAGAAAACAAAATCCATTCTAGGGGAGACGAAATTCAACCAATCGTACTTTTTCCTCTTATGCATCAGTCGAATGTACTGCATAACACGGCCATAAAGACCCGTCCCTTTTGTCCAAGACCAATCCAGCTCCGGATGGCAATAATCTTGATGCTCATTGAGAGCATATGCAATCTCGCCCAAAAGTTGGTTTACCGTATCTTGGTCAAGAAGGGGTTGTACATGTTGAGGAACAGGGTACTGGTTTTCCATTCGTCACCTTTTCGGCATTTTTGGATTTTGTAAACCTATTATCTTCGGGAAAGTGCCATTTTGTCAATCAGGCTGTTGTGTAAAAAAATCCCCCTGTACCTTACGCCTCGTTAACTTTCGCTGATCCGCCACCACTGCATAGGTCTGCGGAACCGAGAGGCCATGCTTACGGGCAAGCTGGTCAATATTGCGGCCATTAAACTCATCCCAGATCGCCCTGTCACGCAGCGCGGCTTTGAGATGTTCCCCGGTTGGGATGTAGTAGGCGCGGCCCCCCATATAGTGGGCCTGAACCAGCGCCAACTTGCGGGCCTGAGCCTTGGCCTGCTCGAGCCCCATTCCCCCTCTTGCCAGTTCGCAGGCCAGCACATCCACCAGCTCGCTCAGGGCTTTGGGCCATTTGGCCGTCAGTTCGGAGGCCGGGATCTGGTCGAGGCGATCGACCAGCTGCCCCAGTGAGGCGTGATCATCGGCAAAGAGATCCAGATTTTGTTCCATGACTCCCCCGGCAAAACAGAAAAAGCGGTGCGCCGATTAGAACACAGGCCATTTTATGCGCACATTTTTTAGCGCATACTGAGTCCCTCGTTATCAAAGGGAGATTGAGACGAATGAAATGGAGCGAACGATTAGTTGAATGGCTGCTGGATCTAACGGTGAAAAGCCAGCGAGACCCCAATGCTCTATGGCCTGCGGTCATTGCTTTTATCATTGCCTTTGGGTTGGCTATTTTCCCTGCGTTCTTAATCAGCAACCTTCCAGCTCAAGGCCCGATGCGAGATGGGATGATCGATATATTGCAAATCATCTGGGTCGCCTCGGCAGTAGTTGGCCTGATCATTTTAGCCAAAGGGGTAATGCTTACTCTAGCTCGGCTAGAAAAAGCAGGGCGTATTCCTGATTAACTCAGGTACGGCTGTTCCACTTTTTCAGCGCCTCCAGCACTTTGACGGCCAGAGGCGCATCCAGCCAGCCCACCTCGGCCACCCCTACCCCACCGTTTAAACGGGCCGTCATCCGTTGCACCCAGTGGTTTAATGCGGTTTCCGAACCATCCCTGACGATGCCAAGACGAGCCATCTCGCACCAGATGGCTCTGATCTTGGCAATTTCATTGACCCTGACGTGGCTACCGGTCGCCGGACTCAGCCGTCTGTTGGCTGCATGGCGAGCAGGCTTGGGAATAAAGCCCGCCGCCTTGAAAGCTGCCAACACCTGTTCCAGCTCCTGTTCGCTCAACAGGGCGGCGCTGCGCTTGCCGGTGTGGCTGGCCAGCAAGTCGCGGTAACACTCGTCATCGAGCGCCAACGCACGGCGCCCCACCTGTACCAACCGGATCAGTCTGCTGCGTTTATCCATCACCTATCCCCTCCCCGTTCTGCCTTGCTGTCATGGTGCTGCCCGGCCACTCTCAGCTGTTGGTAGTGCTCATTGAGGCACCCCCGACACCAGCTGGAGAGCCGGGTGGCATCGCTCGCCACACCGAAAAACTCGGTATCCCATGGCCAGAACTCGCCACAACGGGGGCAGCGCTGCTCCAGCCCCAGTTCGGTGATGCAGGCCCGACCGCTTTGCAGGCGGCGAGCCAGAATATGGGGGGCCAGCAGGGGGCTATAGATGGCCATGGCGATCCCCGGTTTCGTGTACCCCACCACCATCTCTGGCCGATTTGGCCTGCTGCAGTTCGGCCACCAGTTGCCAGCGCATCTGGCAGGCTTCTCCGGCCAGTGCATGAAAGCCACGGGCGCGCGCCTCTTTATCAAACTGCTTGAGCTGTTTGCACACAGCCCGTTTCTCAGCCGCAACCAGTGCAATGGCTGCGCTGCTGAATATCTTGGTAAGTCGAATATCCATCTCTGTTTTGGTCATCGCCGTGCTCCTTGTATCAAGACGGTGAAGACCTGGGCCCAGATCGTTTGGTTGCTCATCAGTACCCGGCCACCACACCGGGTAGACAAGGCGGCATTGCCGCCCTGTTTCGCAGCGGGCCATTACTCGAACTGCAGTGGCGTCACCCCTTGATACTCCTCGGCATTGAGGGGGGCAGGCCCCAGCCCCAGCGCCCAGAGCAGGGCGGCCTTGATGCCATCTTCATAGGTGTCGTCGGGGTAACAGGTGCCCTCGGTTTCGGTGATCTGCTCACAGAGCAGCAGTTGCTCTTCGGCTTTTTCCACGTTGATTTCCACCGCGTATTCCTCCTTCACAACTTGGCCAGATCCAGGCTCATCTGGATGTAACGCCCGTGGGCGTCACGCTCATAGAGCCGCAGATATTGGCTGGTACCGGTCACCTGGATGGCATCGACAGCAGCTTGCATGGCCAACAGCCAATCCGGGTCATCGATATTGAGCTGGCGCAGGGAGAGCACCTGATTTACGTCGATATGACCGCTCTTGGATACCCGAAAGGCATGGTCTACCAGGGCTCGGATCTCGCTGCTAGCGCCATCGCTCCAGCGGGCGATGCACTGGTCAATCAGCGCTTTGGCGGCCTGGATCCGTTCATCAAATTTGCGGTGCTCCCCCACCGCCCGAATAAGCTTGTAACGGCCATCAAAACTGAGCAGGGTCACGTTGCCCTTGGTACCGCCCCATGCCACGCCGTACTGCTCGGCGGAGAGATCAACAAAGTCGGCGATCTGTTGCATGGCGCCAATCTTGAAGGCAGCCAGCTGTGCGCGCTGCTCGCGGGCAGCAGCGATAATGGCCAGCACCACTTCATCGCGCAGCTTGTCTGCCGGGGCGATCAGGCTTTCCGGTACCCAGTGCCCCTGAGCGTTCTGGCGCATCGGGGTGGTACTGCTGGTTTGTGCTTCTTGCATGGGCTTCTCCTTAATGGATCTTGTTGCTGCCAGGCACCGGAGGGCACATCACGGCGCTGAACTGCTCTGTTGTCGCGCTCGCCAGCTCCTCTTGGTGGGTCGCGCTGCAGAATTCGAGAAACTTGGGTAACTGGCGCAGTACCACCCGCGCCAGCGCCTCGTCTTCTATCTCAAGCTGGATCTTGCTCATCTCATCCCCCTTGCCGGTTTCAGGATTCTTGGCGCCAGTGCAGCAGGCACCCGCCAAAGCGCACCAGGGCAACTTCACGCACCACGCCCGCCAGACATTCACGGCTCAACACGGCGCGCGCCTGCATCTCTTTGGGCAGTGGCCCGGTAACCGCCAGCAGCGGGGTATGGCAAACCCGGCTGGTGCGAACGTCATATCCCTTGGCCGTCAGCCAGTGGCTGAGTTGCTCGGCGGTCTTTTGCAAATTGCTGTGCAGATGCTTTTTCATCCCGTTCTCCTTGTGATCTCGTCACCGGGCCCACCGCGAAAGAGCCCCACCAACCCTTATTTGCCTTCTTGCTTGTCGAGCAGCCGGTTGTATTTGATGGCCATGATTTTCAGCTCTTCGGCCAGCAGCTCACTCAGAATGCGCAGGCTGCTGCTGGCATTGTCGCCATCGCTTTTGGCCTGTCGGCGCAATCTGGAGAGGGTTGCCTCGGCGTCATAGCGAGCCGTTTTCTGCGCCCCTTTGCCCTGCTCTACAGATAACCGCATCGGGCGACGCAGTTGCTGCGCCTCGGTCAGCTGGCTATGGGGGCAACCGCTGCGGCATGCCTTCCAGAGCTTGATATCCATCGGACTGCTGCCCACTTCGCTGGGGCCACGGCGCTGGTGAGCGAGACACTGATGCGCCGGGATATCCCCCAGGATGGGGCACCTCACCTTGTTGCCCATCAGGGCCCCTTCCACCAGGGTCTGTACCCTTGCCATATCGCCGGGATACTTTTCGTTGCAGACCTGGCTGATGGTGGTGCGAGAGAGCCCGAGCTTCTCGGCCACCTGGGCCAGCGAACTGGCCGCCACTTCGGCCTGCAACACCTCAAGCCACGTTTCCATGTGTCTCCTCCTCCGTTGGAACGGGTATAACTGCTGCTGGTTTTGATCCCAGCAACCATGGTCACGACACAGCGGGGCATAACGGCCTGTATCCCTGACCAGCTGATAGCGTCCTGTCAGGCCGTGTCTGGCGGGTACAGGCAGCAAACTGTCAACTTTGAACAGCACTTTGACGTAACCGGCTTTCACCAACCTATCGGTGTAAAACCAGGCTTGTTTCTGACCTGTCTCTGCCGTCAGCATCAGGTCTGTCAGGGTGAAGAAGCGGCTGATCTTCATGGTGTTCCACATTTTCTGTTGATTGGTTTTGCGCTTGTTCCGGCATTTTGGCCGCTTCTGGCCACTACTTTTGCCAATCGGTGGCACGTATTGGGCGCTAACCACTTTGAAATAGGCCGGGCGGGATACCACGCCGTCCGGGTGTTTAATGAGGTGGCCAGCGGCCAACCAGTCACGCACGACCTTGTAGATATGTGCCTCCGACATTCCCGTCACGGCGATCACGTCCTTGATCAGAAAAGTCTCTTGCTGGCACATCCATTCCCAGGCTTGCAACGTCATTAGCGTTGCTTTTGTATCAACCACTGGAATCCCTCCCGTGCTTTGTTTTTATTGGCTGTAGCCTGACGGCTAGCGGCTGCGACGCACGTCATGGAGCAGCTCGCTGGCATCAACGTCCTCCAGCCGGATAATCCGGGCATCAGAGGCCATCGCCATTTTTTCAATCTTGTCGAGGGCCGAGACGATGGTGCGCACCACGCCGTTGGAACGCTTGCGGATCAGATCCAGCAGTGCATCGTCGATCTCCACGTCCACCTCCAGCATTTCGCTGGCAATCAGGGACACGTCATCGAGATCGGCCGGTTTGAATTCGATCCACTGGGAGATGCGGTTAAACAGTTGCTTGCGCTGGCTGATGCGGCGGGCAATCTCTTCCATCCCGACCAGGATCAGGGGTTGTTCGGTGGCATCGTAGATATCGCGCAGGGTCTCCATGATGCGGGCATTGCCGACCACGTAATCGGCCTCGTCCACGAAGATGGCCAGCTCTTCGGCGCGCACGGATTCGATGATGCTATCGACCTGAGCACGCAGGTTGTGGCGCTGGGGAATGCCGATCTCTTTGGCAATCTGCTCCAGCAGGCTGGTCACCGTGTCGGCCTTGTAGCAGCGGACATAGATGCCGTTCACTTCGTCCTGGTTGAACAGCCATTCCACGGCGGTGGTCTTGCCAAAGCCGGAGGGGCCATGGATCAGACCAATGCCCGGCACGATGCTGGAGCGGTTGAGCAAGTTGTCGAGCAGCTGCTCGGTCTTGATCATGTTTTTGACTTCAACGATCTTGTGTTTCATAGTGGGTTTGTCCTTTGTTTTTGGGCCTTTTCGGGCTATTCGCTAACCTTTTGCCTGGGTGCGGCGGGTAGCCCGAACTTCATCCAGATGGCGGTTAATGCGTTTTGCCATCAGCTTGTGGCTGTAGAGGTATCGGGTCAGCCACTCCTTCTCCCGCTCTGTCAGCGGGGTATCCAGCTCCCGCTCTGCCAGATAGATCGCTTGCTCGTACTCGGTCTTGAGTGCTCTCGATTCCTGCCCTGCGATGGATTGCGCCCGCTGCGCTTTCGCTTCTCGTCTGGCTTCTATGGCGGCCAGCTCTGCCGCATTGAAACGGGCGGGTTCAGCGGTGGTTGAAACCCCGGTGAGCGCGGCCAATGCCGGGTTATCGAGGGTGAGATCGCGCCGACTGAACGCTTCAATACCCTTGGCCTGATCGACGAAGTGGCGCACCACATCCTGATGGAGCTGGTCGATGCCAAAGGTCTTGGCAAGGTTGCGCATCTCGCGGCGAAAACTGGCCAGCGCCTTGGCATCGGCTTTTTTGGCCGCCCGGAAGGCATCGGGACTGATGCCATTGCCCAGCAGGTCGATGTTGATGGCCTCGATCCGCTCGTTCCAGTCGCCGGTGCGGTACAAGATGGCGCGGCCCACATCGCACGGATCGAGAAACACGCTGACCCGCTGGCTCTTCCAGTTGTGCTCCAGCAGTTCGGGGGCGCTGTATTTGAGACCACCGGCCTTGATAAAGCCTTTGGAGACTGTCGCCTCACCGATATGGTTGAGCAGCAGATCCAGCGCAGCTTCATCGGGAATGGCACGGCGCTGATAACGGGCCAGCTGATACTTTTCATTGGGGCTGACCCCGAGGGCGCTGTGCTTGCGGTTGTGGTAACGGGCATCGAGCCAGTTATCGAGCAGAGTTTGCAGCTCTGCTGCCGTCATGGCCAGCTCGTAAATCTCTTTTTGCGCATCCGGTTTGCGCTTCTCTTCCAGCCGCTGGGCAAAGCTCTTGCGCGCCTCGATCACCTGACGGTCTGCCACGCAGTGGCCGATATAGGAGGGCAACAGCTCGATCAGGCCGTGGCTCAGGGTGCGGAAAAAACGCTCGATATGGGGTTTCTCCCACCCCGAGTAGGCGTTGGAGCGGCTGACGTTCATACCAAGCAGGGTGCAGATGGACATGACTCGTTGGCTCACGTAGTCGGAGCCGTTATCGGTGCGCATCACGCCGTTATCGTTGAGCGTGCCCCAGGCCAGCAGGGTCTTGCGCAACAGCAGGCAGATCCCTTCGCTCGATGAGCTCTTGGCCACCAGCAGACGAACGCGACGGGTATACACGTCGATCACCGCGATGATGCTGTGGCGACCATCCACCAACATGGCATCGACCGGGGTGCTATCGAACTCCCATACGTCGTTGGGCTGGGCCATCCAGGGGTACATCTCCTCGATCGCGCTGCGATATTTGTTGTTGTAGGCATCCGGGTTGGTGGTGTAGGTAAAGGCCACCTTGTTCTCTGCCAACCATTTCACCATCCAGCGACGCAAGGAGGATTGGCTGGGGATCTGCCATCCCAGCTGATTCATTTCGCTGTATTGGCTGGCCAGTTCGTGCAGCGCCCCCCACTTGTTGGCCAGATGGGGCTTGGTGGTGACCAGTGCGGTGAGAAACTGGGCCAGATCCGGGCTCTGCTCGACGGTTGATGGCCGCTCCCGCTGATAGTTGCCAGCCAGAGCTGCGGGGCCTTCATCCGCCAGCGCACTTTGCCAGCGGCGCAGGGTGATCAGACTGAATGGCTTTTGCCTTTCATAAACGCTGACAGGCAGGGCGAGAGTGCGGGCACGGTATGCCTCGATAAAGGCGCGGCGACCCACCTCCCCTTGCTGGCAGGCGTGATAGGGGGCCAGGAAGATATCGGCGGCCTGCAGGATCAGCAGTCTGGCATCGACCTTCTGGCGAGCCCCCTCCCCCAAAGTCAGCAATTTGCGGCCTGCCTCCGGTTTGACCGGCACCTCACGCGCCAGCAACTTGGCCATAGCCTTGCCACCCGCCGCATGATCGGTCACCGCATGACCTTGTGCGGCCACAGCTTGTTCTGCCAGGTAACGGCGGGTTTCAATCGGCAGTGAGCCAATGTGGTATTCAGCCCCTTTGCCTTTCTCGCGCTTGCGGCTTTGCCATTCTTCACGCTCGGCCTTTTTGCGCACACCATCGGGGTAAGCGGGCATGCCAACCAATCCGGCCAGTGCCTGGGCGGTGTACCAGGTGCTCATTGGTCACCTCCCAGCAGATCGATCCCCAACGATTCGGACAGCAGGGCCATGATGGCGCGGCTTTCCCGACGCTTGGGGCTAATCCCTCTGGCCGGAGCATAGTGTTTGATGCAACGCTGTACGGCTCGGGGGTGCAACCCTTTAGCGCGGGCCCAAGCAGCTTGGGAATATCCGCATTTTATGAGCTCAGCCCTGATCCACTCTGGTGTTTTCCCTGACATACTCACCCCGTTTCGGTATCATCAAGTGTCGCAGTGCGTATCTTTGTCATTCATAAAAGAATGATTTTATGTCGCAGCGCGTCACATATGAATGATTGATCACCCCAAAAAGATTGACAAGTCTTTTTGTGCGGAATTTTTTGTCTATCGACTCACCAGCATTAGCCACTAGCCGAGAATTCCTTGTATGTCAGAGCGTTATGAAGAAAAACCACAAGCAGTACAAAAAGACGGTGAGGTATCTTTTCTGACGGCGGGAATGGATACTTTGAGTGACCGTCTGGATGAGCTGCGCGGGAGCCTGAGCTACAAGGCATTTGCCGAACTGGTGGGGATGAGTGAGTCGGGGATGCGCAAATACTTCCCCCCGTTTAATTCACTGCCCACCATCGACAAGGCGCTGCGCATCGCGCGGACGTTCAATGTGAATCTGGAGTGGCTGGCCACCGGTCAGGGCCCAAAACACCCGGATGGAACGGCCGAGCAGATGGTGCAACGTGAGGAGTTTGATGAAGAGTACGCGCTGATCGATGGCTACCATGTCACCGTCAGTACCGGCCATGGTGCGTTTAATGATGATCATGAGGTTAAACGCAAGCTGGCCTTTCGCCGTAAATGGCTCACGTTTCGCAAGTTAAACCCGGATAACCTGGTGGTGGTCTTCGCCAAAGGCGACAGCATGGAGCCCACCATCCACTCTGGTGACTCTATCCTGGTCGATATCAGCAAGAATCAGATCGAAGACGGATCCATCTTCGTGTTGCGCCTGGGGGAAGAGCTCTACGCCAAGCGCCTGCAGAAAAACTTCGATGGCGGGATCACCATCATCAGCGACAACCGCGATGATTACCCCCTGCAGGTCGTTCCAGCCAACCAGCTGGAGAACCTGGCCGTGATCGGCAAGGTAGTCTGGGCCGGGCACGACTTCTTTTAGCCAAAAGCATCCTAACAACTCCGCCAGTTAGGATTTCGTGACCTGCTTACAAAGGGATTAAACAATCCCAATTAAAACTAGGCATCACGCCTAGTTTTTCATTTTCAGCGCATTGGCTAGCAGCTTGACTCGAAAGTTTTCATTTTGCGGTTAAACGGCTTTGTTTAACCGCATCACGCCACAAGCCCCGCCATTCCTGAGTTTGTCCCGCCATCTCCCACTTGTTTTCACCAGCTCCCGGTTTTTCATTCTTAGTGGTGGGTTACACGAGAAGTGCAGCAGATTGGAGAGCACAAAGAGGATCACGATGGCCCCCAGTTGCTGCTCGCCAAATGCCAGCACCATCAAGGGGATACCAAGATTGCCGGTATTTCGGAACATGGCGGGCAAGATCAGGGCTGCCCGCTCAATCCCTTTGAGTTTGAGCAGTGCGAGCAGCAGACCGGGTAACAGAATAACCAGCGCCCCCGCCGCAATCAGCGGCAGATGCTCCGTCAGCGCCAGCGGATATTTGACCAGCGCGGAGAAGACCAGCGCCGGGGTAAACAGCTCGATATTGGCCCGATTGACGTAACCGAGAGCGGCCCCCGGTCGCAATCGCCCGTAGAGTGCGCCGAGCCCGACCACACCGAACACCGGAATGACGATATTGAGCAAGGCGCTGAACATGGGCGGCGTCCGTTACAGTTCGCGGGCCGGTTTGCCCATCAGCACCACCGGATCCAGCGTCACTTCCAGTGCGCCGTTACTGACCCAGAGCTGACCATCGGAAATAGTGCAGGTGAGCTGCATGGTACGCTCGACCATGGCGGTCAGCGGCAGAGTCTGGCTGTCGGAGAGTTCGATGATGCTGAGGTTGTCATGCTGGCTCAGCTTGCCCTGGTTCTGCTTCCACCAGACGCTGGTGCCACGACCACCGTAGAGATAGAGCACCACCTGACGGGCGCGGTTGCAGGCTTTTTTGAGCCGTTTTTCATCGGGTTGGCCCAGCTCGATCCAGAGCTCTATTTCGTCCGAGTAGTTCTTGCACCAGAGCTCGGGTTCGTCATCGGCGCTCAATCCCTTGGTGAACTCCAGTCGCTCGGCAGCGTGCCAGGCAAAGGCAGCCAGCCGGATCATCATCCGCTCATCGGTTTCGGAGGGGTGGCGCGCCAGCGTGAGGGAGAAGTCCTGATACAGATTGCGATCCATATCTGACAAACTGATCTGGGCCTTGAATACGGTTGCCTTGAGAGCCATAGAAAACCTTGAACACCTGATAAGAGAAGGGTGAGTGGGAAATACGGGCGCCAGTGTAATCAAAATCGGCGGCAGGTTCGACCATCCTGACCAAAGATTTCCCCTTCCCTGCCGGGATAAGTGCTTTAAAAGACACAAAAAACAAATGCCAGTCCGAAGACTGGCATTTGGCGGCATGAGAAGCGACTCACTTCTCGGCGGACTGTACCCCGAACGCGTTCAGCAGCATGCAACAGGTCACTGCCACCGCCACGAATCCGCTCAGAAAGATAAAGGGCATGGCCCCGTATCCCAGTACTGTCCAGATGGTGTGTTCAAGAAGACTCATTGTTGTGTCCTTCATCCGGTGAAAGGTGTGTTCCTTCTGGCGGATATTGGCTCCGCTCTTGATGCCTCCATTTGACCTCAATCAGCGGTTGGGTCCTATGCCACCAAAGTGATAAATGCAGGGTTCATTTGCGCTGGATCAAGCTTTTTGGCCAAATATCCATGCAGTTCAAGCAATTACCACCGCCAATCAAGGATAGACACAAACTCGGCAGAATAAAAAAACGCGCCGGATGGCGCGTTTCTTGGACAGCACAGGCAAGGGATCAGTTGTCGCACAGATCGCTTGGCATGTCCTGACGCAGGCGGGTCCAGAGCTTGCCGGACTCTATACCGTACTGACGCACTGTCATGAACACAGCTTCGTGGTTCTTGGTCTCGGCCAGATTGAGCAGGGTCTTGTAGTAGGCGTCTGCGGTCTCGCGGGCCTGCTTGTCGGAGAAGTAGTAGCTGCCGACTCTGCTATACAACCCTTTGAAACCGTTCAGGATCAAAGCGTAGATCGGATTGCCGGAAGCAAACGCCAGCTGGTGGTGCAGGCGATAATCGAACTCGGCATAAGCCTGGGCGTTGTTCTCGACCCCATCGGCGCCACGCAGGATCTCGGCGGCCTGTTCAGGATTGTGACGGATCGCCCCGCGGATAAAGATAGTGCAGATGTGGGTACGGGCGGAGAGCAGCTGAGCTATCAGATCAGGTACCTTGTCCTGATCCAGACGAGCCAACGTCTCCAGAATATTGAGGCCGGAGGTTTCCCAGAAATTGTTCACCTTGGTCGGCTTGCCATGCTGGATGGTCAACCAGCCATCACGGGCCAGTCGCTGCAGCACTTCGCGCAAGGTCGTCCGCGTCACCCCGATCAACTCGGATAATTCACGCTCGGCGGGCAGAATAGATCCGGGAGGAAAGCGATTGTTCCAGATGGACTCGATGATGTATTCCTCGGCAAACCCTGCTGGGCTCTGCGCTTTTATAACCATGAATTGACTCTGTTGTAATGCGTAAAAAGGCTGACGAATGATATCAAAGCGATGATGGCTGGCAAGCATAAGGTCAGTCCTCTGCTCACATATGGCAAATATAGTGTTGGGAATATATATCTAATCGCCACGAGGGAGCCAGCCAACCCCGACAAGGTGGTTATAAAACAGACACATGGGCAGAGATCCATCGGCTATCATTTATAATCGTCACGCTTTTTGATTAAAATCACGAGGAATCAGACAGATAAAGGCCAACATCCGGAGGCACAGGTCGAATCATCCTTGACTGCATAGAAGCAGATCCTAACAACAAAGTTGAGACCCATTATCATGCCAATAAGCCTAGGGCAGGCATTCGCCAAGAACTTCTTGGGCAATGCACCACAGTGGTACAAAAACGCCATCTTGCTATTTCTGGTGATCAATCCGATCGCCTTCCACCTTGATCCTTTCATTGCGGGCTGGTTACTGGTCGTTGAATTTATCTTCACCCTGGCGATGGCCCTCAAGTGCTACCCCCTGCAACCGGGTGGCCTGCTCGCGATCGAAGCCGTGTTGATCGGCATGACCTCCGCCGATCAGGTCAAGCATGAGCTGGTTGCCAATATCGAAGTGCTGCTGTTGCTGGTGTTCATGGTGGCAGGCATCTATTTCATGAAGCAGCTACTGCTCTATGTCTTCACCAAGCTGCTGATCGGGGTGCGCTCCAAGATCCTGCTCTCCCTCTCCTTCTGTCTGGTCTCCGCCTTCCTGTCGGCTTTTCTCGATGCACTGACGGTCATTGCCGTGGTGATCAGCGTTGCCACCGGTTTCTATGCCATCTATCACAAGGTCTCGTCCGGCAAGGGATTCGGGCATGCACATGACCACACCCATGATCAGGAAGTAAAGGAAGACCACTATCAGGCTCTCGAGCAGTTCCGCGCCTTCCTGCGCAGCCTGATGATGCATGCCGCCATCGGTACCGCGCTGGGTGGTGTCTGCACCCTGGTGGGCGAGCCGCAAAACCTCATCATCGGCGAGCAAGCTGGCTGGCACTTTGGCGAGTTTGCCATTCGCATGGCCCCCGTCTCGCTCCCCGTCTTTATCTGCGGTTTGCTTACCTGTGTGCTGGTCGAGAAGATGGGATGGTTCGGTTATGGTGCCAAATTGCCGGAGTCGGTGCGCGCTATCATGGAGGAGTACAACCTGCATGAGAATGCCAAACGCACCCAGCAGGACAAGGCCAAGCTGATGGTACAGGCTCTGATCGCCATCTGGTTGATCGTCGGCCTGGCTCTGCATCTTGCAGCGGTAGGATTGATTGGCCTCTCGGTCATCGTGCTGGCAACCTCGTTCACCGGTATTACCGAAGAGCATGCTCTGGGCAAGGCCTTTGAAGAGGCGCTGCCCTTTACCGCCCTGCTGGCTGTGTTTTTCAGCGTGGTCGCCGTCATCATCGATCAGCAGTTGTTCAAGCCGGTGATCCAGTGGGTTCTTTCGGCGGAACAAGAGCAACAATTGGCGCTTTTCTATGTAGCCAACGGTCTACTCTCCATGGTCAGTGACAACGTCTTTGTCGGGACCGTCTACATCAACGAAGTCAAGACTGCCCTGCTCAATGGCGCCATTGACCGCGCCCAGTTCGATCTGCTGGCGGTGGCCATCAACACAGGTACCAACCTGCCATCGGTCGCCACCCCCAATGGTCAGGCCGCCTTCCTGTTTATGCTCACCTCGGCATTGGCGCCGCTGCTGCGCCTCTCCTATGGCCGCATGGTCTGGATGGCGCTGCCCTACACATTGGTGCTGGGGCTGGTCGGCTTTTTCTCTGTCGAATTACTGCTTGGCCCTGCCACCGAGTGGTTCTATCAGCACGGATGGCTGGTGATGGAGAGTGCGCTGCCAGCGGTACAGCCAGCGCTGCATTAATCCATTGAGATGGTTTCCGAGGGCCCTTTCAGGGCCCTTTTCTTTTCTGCCCCGCTCTGCTCTAATTCAGCCACTGTTTTTTCTGAGAGATCAAAGAGATGATCGAGTTTCTCCGCCGTATCGCCGCCCATCGGCTGGCCTGGGGTCTGTTGGCAGCATCAGCCCTGTTCCTCGAGTTGTGCGCCCTCTTCTTCCAGCATGTGCTGGGCCTCTCCCCGTGCGTGATGTGTGTTTACGAACGGTTGGCGACCCTGGGTGTGCTGGCCGCCGGCCTGCTCGGCATGGTGGCGCCGGATAAGTGGTATGTTCGCTGGAGTGCCATGTTGCTGTGGGGCTACAGTGCCTTTCGCGGCTTCCAGCTGGCCCTCAAGCATGTGGACTATCAGGTTAACCCCTCCCCGTTCAACGTCTGCAGCCCGTTTGCCGACTTCCCGAGCTGGGCTCCGCTCGATCAGTGGCTCCCCTGGCTCTTTATGCCGGAAGGGGATTGTGCCCAGATCACCTGGCAGTTCCTCGGTTACTCCATGCCCCAGTGGCTGGTCGTCATCTTCGCCGCTTACCTGCTGGTCTTCACCGTGGTGGCCATCGGCAATCTGGTGAAAGGGCGCTGCTGCAACTGAGTGTCATGCCCGTGAGGAGATAAAAAGGGGGGAGCCATGATGGCTCCCCCTTCTCGTTCTGGTTGACCGTACTTCTGGTTACGCCCTGGCTGTGCTCATCTTGGCCTTGACCGCGCCAATTACCATGGGCAACAGGGAGATACCAATGATGCCGAAGATCAGCAGGGTAAAGTTATGACGCACCACCGGCAGATTGCCAAAGAAGTGGCCGGCATAGACGAAGGAGAGTACCCACAGCAGGCCGCCAACCAGGTTGAACGCCAGGAAGCGCGGATAGGTCATGGCCCCCATCCCTGCCACAAACGGCGCAAAGGTACGCACGATAGGCAGAAAGCGGGTGATGATGATGGTCTTGCCACCATGCTTGGCATAGAAGGCGTGGGTCTTCTCCAGATAGTCGCGGCGGAATATTTTGGAATCCGGGTTGCGGAACAGCTGCTCGCCGAAGAAGTGGCCAATCGTGTAGTTGACCACGTTGCCCAGCACGGCAGCGATGATCAGCACGGCCGCCAGGGTATGGACATCCAGCACGCTGCCCACGGTAAGCGCACCGGCGGCAAACAGCAGGGAGTCACCCGGCAGGAACGGCGTCACTACCAACCCGGTCTCACAGAAGATGATCAGAAACAGGATGGCGTAAACCCAGACGCCATAGTTCTCGAACAGCTCTTTCAAATGCACGTCAACGTGCAGGATAAAGTCGATTGCAAAGAGGATCAGATCCATTTTTTCCATACCCATAAAGTGAACGGCGTGGAGTCTACGCCAATGCCATCCGGGCGACAATCACCGGGGCAGCCTCTTTTTTGTCCCGCAGCCCCCACCTTCAAATGAAACCGTTTTTCCGCTTCCTTCGAGGGTGAGGGCACAAAGAGAGATATCGAGCATGGTCTTGAAAAGGTGAACTAAGGGGCCTGTTCCAGATCGCTGCGCACTGCGGGGGGAAGACAACGCTCCCAGCCCCATAGCAACACCAGCAGCAGGGTCACATCATCGAACCAACCCAGCAAGGGCACCACGTCAGGGATAAGATCCACCGGACTGATGCCATAGAGCAGGATAAGGATCACCAGGCCCCTCGCCCACCAGGGAGTACCGGGATGGCGAAAGCCCTGATAGAGACGACGAAGTCGTTGCCAAACAAGCCAGCGTTTACGGCTCATGATTCGATCAACTCGCCACGCAACCGCTGGATCTGATCCCGCAGTGCCGCCGCCTGTTCGAACTCCAGATCCCGGGCATGTTGGAACATCTGCTCCTCCATCCGTTTGATCTCTTTGGCAATCTCGCTGGCAGAGCGGACATGGTACTCCCCTTGCGGCTCGGCTGCCTTGCGCATCCCCTTGCCTGGTTTACCTGCCGTGCGGCTGCCCCCCATGTCCATCACATCGCCAATGGATTTGTTGAGCCCTTTGGGGGTGATCCCATGCTTGAGGTTATGGGCATGCTGCAAGGCGCGGCGCCGCTCGGTCTCCTCAATGGCTACCTTCATCGAGTTGGTGATGGTATCGCCGTAGAGAATGACCTTGCCGTTGAGGTTACGCGCCGCCCGGCCGATGGTCTGGATCAGCGAGCGGGTCGAACGCAGGAAGCCCTCTTTATCCGCATCCAGAATCGCCACCAGCGACACCTCCGGCATGTCGAGACCTTCCCGCAGCAGGTTGATGCCCACCAGTACATCGAACTTGCCGAGGCGCAGATCGCGGATGATCTCCACCCGCTCGACCGTGTCGATATCGGAGTGGAGGTAGCGCACCTTGACGTCGTGCTCCGCCAGATACTCGGTCAAGTCTTCCGCCATCCGCTTGGTCAGGGTCGTGACCAGCACCCGCTCCTCCACCGCGACCCGTTTGCGGATCTCGGAGAGCAGATCGTCCACCTGAGTAGTCACCGGACGCACCTCGATCTGTGGATCGAGCAGGCCGGTTGGGCGCACCACCTGCTGCACCACATCGCAGCCAGATTTCTCCAGCTCGTAGGGGCCGGGGGTCGCCGAGACAAACACCGTCTGCGGCATCAGCGCTTCAAATTCGTCAAACTTGAGCGGCCGGTTGTCCAGCGCAGAGGGGAGCCGGAAACCGTACTCCACCAGGGTCTCCTTGCGGGAGCGGTCCCCTTTGAACATGGCGCCGATCTGCGGCACCGTGACGTGGGACTCGTCGATGATGAGCAAACCATCCCCCGGCAGGTAGTCAAACAGGGTGGGCGGCGGCTCCCCCGGCGCACGGCCGGAGAGGTAGCGGCTGTAGTTCTCTATGCCGGAGCAGTAACCCAGCTCCTGCATCATCTCCATATCAAACTGGGTGCGCTGACTGATGCGCTGCTCTTCCACCAGCTTGTTGAGGGACAACAGCTGCTCGCGGCGACTGCGCAGCTCCTCCTTGATATGCTCGATAGCACCCAGAATGGTTTCGCGCGGGGTGGCGTAGTGGGTCTTGGGATAGATGGTATAGCGTACTACCGTCTGCTCTATGGCGCCGGTCAGAGGATCGAACAGGGAGAGGCGCTCCACCTCCTCATCAAACAGCTCCACCCGCAGCGCCAGCTTGTCCGATTCGGCAGGGTAGATGTCGATCACTTCACCACGCACCCGGAAGGTACCGCGTTGAAACGCCATGTCGTTGCGGGTGTACTGCAATTCGGCAAGGCGACGCAGGATATCCCGCTGGTTGATCACATCCCCCACTTTCAAGTGCAGCATCATGCTCAGATAAGCTTGGGGATCCCCCAGACCATAGATGGCCGACACCGAAGCAACGATCACCACGTCGCGCCGCTCCAGCAGCGCCTTGGTGGCCGACAATCGCATCTGCTCGATGTGATCGTTGATGGAGGCATCCTTCTCTATAAAGGTGTCGGTGGTTGGCACATAGGCTTCGGGCTGGTAGTAGTCGTAATAGGAGACGAAATACTCCACCGCGTTGTCGGGGAAGAACTCCTTCATCTCGCCATAGAGCTGGGCGGCCAGGGTCTTGTTGGGAGCCAGGATCATGGTCGGGCGGTTCAGGGTGGCGATGACGTTGGCCATGGTGAAGGTCTTGCCCGAACCGGTCACCCCGAGCAGGGTCTGGTGGGCCAGCCCCGACTCGATGCCATCCAGCAGTTGGGCAATCGCCGTGGGCTGATCCCCGGCGGGTTGAAACTGGCTGGCTAACTTGAACAATTTGCTCATGAACACTCCCGACACAAGACAGCAGAGGAGCAGTGTAACCGAGGGTTTGGCAGCGGTACACCCGTGCCATCATCCCGCGAATGGCTTGACCACCCCGGACACCTTCTGTATGATGCTCCTCCTTGCCTGATGTTCCCCCGTAGTTCAGTCGGTAGAACGGCGGACTGTTAATCCGTATGTCACTGGTTCAAGTCCAGTCGGGGGAGCCAATTCCTCACCATCTCGGTGCAAGTTATCCACTTTAGTGCCCTCTCCTGCCAATTTTAATGCACAAGATCCTTCTTGCTGCTGATGCTCCCTTTTGTAACCCGTTCCGGCTCGACAGAGTTTTCTCCTGTCGCACCTAACCATTTGATTTTTATACAAACATTTTTCTTCCGGTATTTTTTGAACAGCCCTTGCATCCCAGTACTGGCGCGGCTTTCAGGGCAATGAACAAGTTTCATAAACAGGGTTATCCACAGATTCTGTGGGTAAGTGCAGCAAGCCCTGTCAGGACGCGGGATTGCCCGTTGTTGTCATCGGCAAGAGTCCGTTTTGCCGGCAAACCTGATTTTATGCTGTTTTGCCACGGACGCTGTAACAGACCGACAACAGGCTCTATTGGCACTTTCCTGAGGCATCTTTTTGCCAGCCCTTTTCCCGTGAGCAAGCGGATAAAATCAAGCGATATTTGCATGGTTAGCACGGCGGCTCATCTGTGGTTGAATATGCCGAAACGGCGCTCCGGTGACCGGCTATACAGCAGAATCTAAAATATCGGCCAGCGCCCAAGCGCTTCGGTAGCAAGTAGCATTTTTCACTAATTGACATGCGCTGTGGCAGCAAAAATTCCCTGATTTCATCTGATTGTCTCCCTATCCCGCCGCCGGGCCCGCAAATAGCGTCCGATAACGTCAGATTAATCGCTCCCTTGCGCTTCTTTATTGGGGATAGATCCGGCACAATATCGACCCCACTTTTTTCCTCGGTTTTTCCGGGCATGACCATAGATTTCGTGACACTGCTACATCAAAGCGACTCCCTGCTGCTGTTCGTGGTATTGGCCTTCGGCCTGCTGCTTGGCAAGGTGCGAATTGGCAACTTCCAGATTGGCAACACCATAGGTGTGCTGTTTACCGCCCTGCTGTTCGGCCAGATGGGCTTCGAGTTTACTGCCACCACAGAAAACGTCGGCTTTATGCTGTTCATCTTCTGTGTAGGGATCGAGGCTGGCCCTCACTTCTTCAGCGTCTTCCTGCGCGACGGCATCCACTACATCACCCTGACCCTGGTGATCTTGCTGACCGCCCTGCTGCTGACGGTGGGGCTGGCCAAGTTCTTCAATCTGGGACCTGGTATGGCGGCGGGGATCCTGGCGGGTTCCCTCACCTCGACCCCGGCGCTGGTGGGTGCCCAGGATGCCTTGCGCAGTGGTCTGCTCAACCTGCCCCATCAGACCGATATGCAGGCGGTGCTCGACAATATGGGCATCGGCTACGCCCTGACCTATCTGGTGGGTCTGGTAGGCCTGATGCTGGTGGTGCGCTACCTCCCCTCGCTGGCTCGCCTCGACCTCAATACCGAGGCACAAAAAATCGCCCGCGAGCGTGGGCTCTCCGACAGCGAGAGTCGCAAGACCTATCTGCCCATCATCCGCGCCTATCGGGTTGGCCCCGAGCTGGCGGCATGGATTGGTGGTCGTACCCTGCGAGAGACCGGCATCTATCCCCATACCGGTTGCTATGTAGAGCGGATCCGCCGCAACGGCATTCTGGCCAGTCCCGACGGCGATGCCGTTATTCAGGAAGGGGATGAGATCGCTCTGGTGGGCTATCCCGAGAGCCACGAGAAGCTGGACGTCAACTATCGCAACGGTAAAGAGGTGTTTGATCGCAACCTGCTCGACCTGCAGATCGTCACCGAAGAGATAGTGGTAAAGAATGACTCCGTAGTCGGTCGCCATCTGGTGGAGCTCAACCTCACCGAGAAAGGGTGCTTCCTCAACCGGGTGGTGCGCTCCCAGATCGAGATGCCGTTCGATCGCAACATCATGCTGCAAAAAGGCGACGTACTGCAGATCAGCGGCGAAAAGCAGCGGGTCAAACTGCTGGCCAACAAGATCGGCTTTATCAGCATCCATAGCCAGACCACGGATCTGGTGGCTTTCACCACCTTCTTCGTGCTGGGGCTGCTGATCGGTTCCGTCTCGCTGGTGTTCGGCCAGATTGAATTTGGCCTCGGCAACGCGGTCGGTCTGCTGCTGGCAGGCATTCTGATGGGGTATCTGCGGGCCAACCACCCGACGGTAGGCTATGTGCCGCCCGGCGCGCTCAGATTGGCCAAAGATCTCGGTCTGGCGGTCTTTATGGTGAGCACGGGCCTGAAAGCCGGTGGCGGCATCCTCGACCACCTCAGCGAAGTGGGTATGGTAGTGCTCTTCTCCGGCATGCTGGTGACCACCTTGCCGGTGCTGGTTGGCTATCTGTTCGGGGTCTGGGTGCTCAAGATGAACCCGGCGCTGCTGCTCGGCGCCATCACAGGTGCCCGGACCTGTGCCCCGGCGATGGATGTGGTCAACGAGGCAGCCAACAGCTCCATTCCGGCGCTTGGCTATGCCGGTACCTATGCGGTGGCCAACGTGATGCTGACCCTGGCGGGCTCCTTTATCATCGGCTTCTGGTTCTAGCCAGCCGCCATCACATTACCGCTAACAAAGAAGGGAGCCTCAGGCTCCCTTCTTGCTATCTACTCCACTAGAGAGATGTAGACCCGGCTCATTGGTGTGGTATCACCTCCCCCCCACCATCTGCACTGAAATCTGCCCCCCTATTCCACAATGGTCGATCTCTGCTCTGCTCTGCTCTGCTCTGCTCTGCTCTGCTCTGCTCTGCTCTGCTCTGCTCTGCTCTGCAATGAGTGATGGCAGATCCCGAAGACAAAAAAAGCGCCCTGAGGCGCTTTTTCATATCAACCGGATATCAGCCTTTGAACTTGCTGAACACCAAGGAGGCGTTGGTACCGCCAAAGCCGAAGCTGTTGGACATGACGGTGTTGAGTTCGGCCGCTTCGTACTCGCGCACGATGGGCAGACCTTCTGCCTTCTCGTCCAGGGTCTCGATGTTGATGCTGGGGGCGATAAAGCCGTGTTCCATCATCAGCAGGGAGTAGACAGCCTCGTGCACGCCCGCAGCGCCCAGCGCATGGCCGGTCATCGCCTTGGTGGCAGAGATCTTGGGACCGTTGGCGCCAAACAGCGTCTGGATAGCTTCCAGCTCTTTGGTATCACCCACCGGAGTGGAGGTGCCGTGGGTGTTGATGTAGTCAACCTTGCCCACATCCTGCATTGCCATCTTCATGCAACGCACCGCGCCTTCACCGCTCGGGGCGACCATGTCGTAGCCATCGGAGGTGGCACCGTAACCGGTTAACTCGGCATAGATGTGAGCACCACGGGCCAGCGCATGTTCCAGCTCTTCAATTACCAGAATACCGCCGCCACCGGAGATAACGAAACCGTCGCGGTTCGCATCATAGGTACGGGACGCTTTTTCCGGCGTATCGTTGTACTTGGTAGAGAGCGCGCCCATGGCGTCAAACTGGATGGTAGAGGACCAGTCCAGCTCTTCACCGCCACCGGCGAAGACCACATCCTGTTTGCCAAGCTGGATCAGCTCAAGCGCGTGACCGATGCAGTGCGCAGAGGTGGCGCAGGCTGAGCTGATGGAGTAGTTGACACCCTTGATCTGGAACGGGGTCGCGAGGCAAGCGGAAGTGGTGGAGGACATGGTGCGCGGCACCATGTAAGGGCCCACACGCTTGACCCCTTTTTCACGGGCGATCTCCACAGATTCCGCGGTGTTCTTGCCGGAGGCACCACCTGAACCGACCACCAGGCCGGTACGCTCGTTGGAGACCTGATCTTCCGCCAGACCGGCATCTTCAATGGCCTGCTGCATGGAGAGGTAGGCGTAGGCCGCAGCGTCACCCATGAAACGCATGACTTTACGGTCGATCAGTTCAGACGGATCGAGTTTGATGTTACCCCAGACACGGCTACGCAGGTTGTGCTGCTCGAACTGCTCGGAATAGGTGATGCCGGATTTACCTGCTTTCAGGGAGGCCAGCACTTCTTCCTTGTTGTTGCCGATACTGGAGATGACGCCGATACCGGTGATCACTGCTCTTCTCATTAATTCATCTCGTCTGGAAAAACTGGCGCCAAGTCTACCCGCTTTCGGCTGCCAAACTGGTCTGCTTTCACGTAGAATGCCCGCGATTTTGTGACGCGAGCCGAGGAAAACGTGAGTCAAACATCCTTACATCATGCCCGATTGGACTGGAATGAAGCGGGAACTCCGGTCTCCAGTGACTTCGGGGATGTGTACTTTTCCAATGATAACGGTCTAAGTGAAACCCGCTACGTCTTTTTGCAGCAAAACCGGCTACCTGCGCGATTTTCGCACCACGATAACGACAGTTTCGTGATAGGTGAAACAGGTTTCGGCACAGGCCTTAACTTTCTGGCGACAATGCAAGCCTTCCTGGAACAGGCGCCCCAATCCGGCAACGGCTCCCGTCTGCACTTCATCAGTTTCGAGAAATACCCCCTGACCCAAGACGATCTGCGCAAGGCGCTGGCGGCCTGGCCTGAACTTGGCCACTTGAGTCAGGACCTTATCGTCCAATGGCCGCTGCCGGTCTCCGGTTGCCACCGCCTGCATTTTGCGGGCGGCCGCATTCGCCTCGATCTCTGGTTTGGCGATATCAAGGATATGCTGCCGCAGGTGCCTCACCGGGCTGAAGGTCTGGTGGATGCCTGGTATCTGGATGGTTTCTCCCCAGCCAAGAACCCGGAGATGTGGACACAGGAGCTGTTTGACGGTCTCGCTCGCCTCGCCCGTCCCGATTGCTCCATCGCCACCTTTACCTGTGCCGGTTTTGTCCGTCGCGGCCTGATTGCCGCCGGTTTTGCCATGAAGAAGGTGAAGGGCCACGGTAGCAAGCGGGAGATGCTGGTGGGGGATCGCACCGACAAGCAGCCGCAGCAGACCATCGCCCCCTGG
This sequence comes from Aeromonas aquatilis, assembly GCF_054052405.1. NCBI lineage: Bacteria > Pseudomonadati > Pseudomonadota > Gammaproteobacteria > Aeromonadales > Aeromonadaceae > Aeromonas > Aeromonas aquatilis. The sequence continues at coordinate 42,520 of NZ_JBSTYP010000012.1, forward strand.
TATGCCCGTCCTGCCGGACGCGCTGGCGAGGTGGTGATCATCGGCGGCGGCATCGCCTCGGCCATGACGGCGCTCTCTCTGGTGGAGCGGGGTCGCAAGGTGACGTTGCTGTGTGCAAATGGCGAACCGGCCACCGGCGCCTCAGGCAACCGCCAGGGAGCCCTCTATCCCCTGCTCAACGGCGAGCACGATGCACTGTCACGCTTCTATTCGCTCGCCTTTGGCTATGCCCGCCAACGGCTGCTAGCGTTGGCCGAACGCCATCCTATCGCTTTCGAATTATGTGGAGTGACCCAGCTCGGCTATGACGACAAATCGGTAGCCAAGCTGGCGAAAATGAGCCAGGGCCCCTTCCCACCCGAGCTGATGCATCCCCTCTCTACAGCAGAGGTAGAGCAGGTGGTTGGCCTGCCCTGCGGCCACAGCGGTGTCAGTTACCCGCTGGGCGGCTGGCTCTGTCCGGCCGATCTCACCCGCGCCGCTATCAAAGAAGCACAAGCCAGCGGCCTGCTGGAGGTCGTGTTCAAGACCGAGGTAGTCGCCATTGCCGAGCAGGCCGATGGCTGGCAAGTAGAAAGCCAGGATGGCCGCCACTGGCAGGTCCCCAATCTGGTGGTCGCCGCCGGTCACCAGTTGCCCGCGCTGCTCCCCTTTGCCGAGCTACCGCTCTATCCGGTGCGCGGTCAGGTGAGCCATCTGCCGACCACAGCCAGCTTGCGTCAGCTCAAGACCGTGCTCTGCTACGATGGCTACCTCACGCCAATGCACAACGATCAACACTGCATTGGCGCCAGCTATGGGCGTAACCAGAGCAGCCTTGAGTTTCGTGCCGAGGAGCAAATCCAGAATCAGGCGCGGTTGCAAGCCTGCCTGCCGGAGCAAACCTGGCCCGCCGAGGTGGATGTGAGTGACAACGAGGCACGCGTGGGGGTACGTTGTGCCAGTCGGGATCACCTGCCAGTGGTGGGGCCAATCGTCAGATTGGCAGGCCTAGAGGATCACTATGCGCATCTGCAGCATGATCAGCACAACGCCCAGCCGCTGCCTCTTCACCCCGGCCTCTATGTGCTGGGGGCGCTCGGCTCACGGGGTCTCTGCTCGGCGCCGCTCTGTGGCGAGCTGCTCGCCAGCGAGATCTGCTGCGATCCCCTGCCGCTAGCTGCCGATCTGCTGGAGGCACTCCATCCTGCCCGTTATTGGGTACGTAAACTGCTCAAGGGCAAAGCACTGGTCTAAACCGGACTCTGCAAACAAATAGAATGGCCGCCCATCGGGCGGCCATTCTATTTATCAAATCATGCAATATAAAGGCGTGTTGGCAGGATATCGGTCCCTCTATAGTGCTCACTTGGGCCAATGCACCCCGAGCTGTTCGCCATAACCGGTCTGACGCTGAAAATCATCGAGTCGCCCCTTGACCCTGCTCAGCTCACCGCTGCCCGCCGCCCACGCGGCATAGCGCAGCGCCTGACAATCTGCATGGTCGGGTAGCGCAGCAATCGCCCCGCCCACCTGATTGGCCCCTTGCAGCACCATCTCCTTGAAGCGGGACTCGTAGTCAAACATGCTGGAGAGCAACCGGCCCCAGCGCTGACGGGCAGGATCGTTACTGCTCGCGCTCTCACGCCAGCGGGGCAGCAACACGGTGGCGTTGGTCGTGACCGTCACCCGGTTGAGCTGGCAGCGCCCCGGCAACTGCTCGGTATCCAGCTGCCAGTCCACCTGATAACTCGCCTTGCCGAGCACTGGCTTGCCATTTACTTTGGGGGCACTCTGGGCAATCGCACGGGCAAGCTGATCCGGGCTGGTTGCATTGACCTCATAAAAACGGACGTTGATGCGGGACTCTGGCACCACTTGCGGCCGGCTCGGCTGAGCCTGACTCATCAGGGGCAACAGCAACAACCCGACCCCTACTACTCCATAGACCTTGCTGACCATGCCAGACTACCTTCCTTGATTGCACGGGCGGAGTACCAACCTTGGTGAAACCCACCGCCACACCGATGACGGGTATAGCCTATGTGTGACGACGAGGCGGCGCAATACCATGATGGGCCCAGAAATCAGAGCACGCTCACAGGTTACGTGAGCCAAGTATGGCACAAGGCCAAAACTGTATTTTTATTGAGCATGACGGCTGATGCGCTGCCAGTTGAGGTGGTAGTTTTTCACATTGATGTCGTGACCATCTATCTGAATAAAATGATCATTTTTGAGACGGTTGGCAAAAAAGTCCTGATCTGCCCCCTCGTTAAGCCACTGCTCGCAAAGACCCAATTTTCCCTCTTTGGCATAAAAGCGGGAGGTAGCCAGCAACGCGACCCCATCAACCCGAATGGCGTGACGAGCCAGGCAGTCCGCTTCAGTAGTTTTGGATGCCAGCGCGGCAAAACGGGGGGTGTTCCCCTCGGCGACCACCAGTACGCCGTAAGAGTGAGGAGCCATGAGACGCCGCATGGCGACCGCCTGATGGGGGCCGGTTTGATGAAAACCGTCATTGGTCACCGCAAACACGCAAGTAGGTGAAAATAGCATCGCAAGCAGGAAAATAGAGCGTTTAGCGCCTAAAAAGCCACCAATAGCCATATAAAAGCCTAAAAAGACAGCCAAGGCTGGCAAGGGTAGGTAGCCAAACCCGCGGGGTAAAGTACCTTTACCTTTCTTTAATTCTGTTCATGGGGTTAAACGTTGATTTAGCTCACACAACATCCTGTTTCCAGTCGCCACTCTACCCCTATCGGAATAGACTCCCTCCACTCTCATCCAATCAGAAGGCAACATATGCTGGAACTCATCGTTGGCACCCTGGTCACCCTGGTGGTCGGTCGTGCCATTTTCAAAGGATACTCCGCGACCGGGGTGCTGCTGAGCGGCGGCTTGCTGCTGCTGGTCATCACCGCCATGATGGGCAAGCCGGTACTGCCGAGCAAGGTGGTCAGCACCGGTTATATCGCAACCGATATCTTCGAATACGTCCGCTTCCTGCTCAATGACCGTGGCGGTGGACTGGGGATGCTGATCATGGTGCTGTGCGGCTTCGCCGGCTACATGAGCCATATCGGCGCCAACACCATTCTGGTCAAGCTGGCCAGCAAACCGCTCGGCATCATCAAGTCCCCCTATATCCTGCTGGTGGCTGCCTATCTGGTGGCCTGCGCCATGTCGCTGGCGGTCAGCTCCGCTACCGGCCTCGGCGTGCTGCTGATGGCCACCCTGTTCCCGCTGATGGTCAACATGGGGATCTCCCGTGGCGCGGCTGCGGCCGTGTGCGCCTCGCCAGCCGCTATCATTCTGGCACCGACCTCAGGGGACGTGGTGATGGCCGCTCAGGCCGCCAACATGCCGCTGCTGGATTTTGCCTTCAAGCTGACCCTGCCCATCTCGCTGGTGGCGATCGCCTGCATGGCGGTGACCCACTTCTTCTGGCAACGCTACCTTGACCAGAAATCCAGTGAACACAACGAGCCGGTCGCACCGGGTGATCTGGTGACTACCGCCCCCGCTTTCTACGCCATCCTGCCCTTTACCCCCATCATCGGGGTGCTGGTGTTTGACGGTAAATGGGGCCCACAACTGGATATCGTCACCATCATCGTCATGTGCATGGTGTTGGCCAGCCTGCTGGAGCTCGTGCGGATCCGCAATGGCAAGGAGCTGCTGGACGGTCTGCAGGTCTGCTGGCGCAACATGGCTGACGCCTTTGCCGGTGTGGTCATGCTGCTGGTCGGTGCCGGTGTCTTCGCCCAGGGTCTGATGACCATCGGCTTTATCGATACCCTGCTGGCTCACGCGCAGGATCTCGGCTCCGGCGGCCTGATCATGATGCTGTCACTAGTGGTGATCACCACCCTGGCCGCCTTCACCACCGGTTCGGGCAATGCCCCCTTCTACGCCTTCGTAGAGCTGATCCCCAACCTGGCCAGCAGCCTTGGCATCAACCCGGCCTATCTGGTGATCCCGATGCTGCAAGCCTCCAACCTGGGTCGCACCATTTCTCCGGTCTCCGGGGTGGTGGTCGCCTGTGCCGGGATGGGCAAGCTCTCGCCGTTCGAAGTGGTCAAGCGCACCAGTATGCCGGTCGCCGTCGGCCTGCTGGTGGTGATCATCGCCACCCAGATCATGGTTCTCGCCTGATCGCTGACCAGCCCGGCACTCTGCCGGGCTGGTATCCTCCCCCCCCTTTGCAGTAGACTCGGTGCTCATTTCCCCCCTAAGGAGGACCGAGATGAGTATTACGGTTCAACTTGCCCATTTCAGTGATTGCCACTCCCACTTCGATGGCGCGCCCATGAGCTTCTCCCCTGTCGGTGAAGGCCAGTGGCGTACCCAGTGCGGCGGTTATGCCCGGATCCTGACCCGACTGACCCAACTGCGTGCCCAAGTCGCAGCAGCCGGCCAGCGTTTTCTGTTTCTGCACGGTGGCGACTCCTTTCAGGGCTCTCTCTATTTCAACCGCTTCAAAGGGCGCGCCAACGCCGACCTGCTCGCCATGCTCGCCCCCGATGCCATGGTGCTCGGCAACCACGAGTTCGATCTGGGCAACGGCCCGCTGGTGGAGTTCTTGCGCCAGCTCGATTTTCCGGTGCTGGCCGCCAATCTGGACAACAGTCAGGAGCCTGCCGACACAACCCTCGGGCTGTGGGATATCCCCCACCTCTACGATGCCCATCAACCCTGGCATCGCCGGGTGATCGACGGGGTTCCCTTTGCGCTGCTCGGCATCACCCTCGCCCAGATGGCCGCCATCGCCAACCCGGATCCCCACACCCGTTTCCACGCGGTCGCCGATACCCTCACCCGGGTGCTGCGGGAGATCAAGCGCGAAGGGATCCAGCATATCGTACTGCTGAGCCACCTCGGGCTGGATCAGGACAAGCTGCTGGCCGAGCGATTCCCCGAGCTCAGCCTCATCATCGGTGGCCACACCCACAGCCTGCTCGGCGATCTCGCACCGCTGGGTCTGCCAAGTGAAGGCAGTTATCCGCTGATGAACAACGGGGTGGCCATTTTGCATGCTGGCCACAGCGCCCTCTGCCTCGGTGTCTGCGAGCTCACCTTCGATCAGTCGGGCCGCGTCGTGCAGAGTCAGGGACAGCTGGAGTGGCTCCCCTGGCAGCCCTGGCCATTTGCCTCCACGCCACCTGTCGGGCTCACCTTCTGTGAGCCGGACCCACAGCTTGAACAACATCTGGCCAAACGCTATCGGCCGGAGATTGAAACCATGAGCCAGCGCATCGTCACCCGGCTGGCAGCGCCACTGCCCCATCAACGGTTGCCGGATGCCACCCAGCCCCACGGCAGCCAGCTCGCCCCGCTGGTGGCCCGCGCCATGCTGACCGCCGCTCGTGAACAGGTAGGCGAGGTGGACTTTGCCCTGCACAATGCTGGCGGCGTGCGCTGCTCGCTGGAGCCGGGCCCCCTGAGCGAAGCAGATATTGCCGGTCGTCTGCTGCCGTTTGCCATTCCCCTCACCCTCTATCGGGTGCACGGTCACGAGTTGGCGGAAGCGCTGGAGAATGCCATCGACAACGCCACCAACAACGGTGTGGTCGGCAATGGCAACGGCAGCTTCCCCTACACCGCAGGGGTGCGATTCACCTATCAGGCCGATCGGCCCAAGGGCCAGCGCATCACCCGACTGGAGTGGGAAGCCGCCCCCGGCCAGTGGCAAGCGGTCAATGCCGAACAGGTCTATCGCGGAGTGTCGAGCGCCTATACCGCCTCCGGCAAGGAGGGCTACACCGCACTGGCGCGGACCCTGACCCAGCACAATCAGGAGCTCGGCATCACCCTGGCCGACGCCTTTATCCGCTGGGCTCGCCACCTGCCGACACTGGAAGCGCAGCCCCCCCTGGTTGAGTACATCCATTGATGCAGAGGGGGAATGGCTTTGCCACATTCCCCTGACGGCCAAAATTGCCACAGCCAGCGCCCGGTTCCCTGCAAGAACCGGGCTTTTTCGAGAATATTTGCCCCACACGGGCCCGCCCCATTGCATCACACTCACTAGCTCGGCAAGATAGGCCCGCTTTCAAGACCAGCTGCAGGAACAGGCGACTTCATGAATCACTCCATCCGTTTCACTCCCCCTCGCGTCAACCCGGGTATCAAGCCAGCCATTGTGCTGCTGACCGCCTTGCTGGCGCTGCTCTTCTGTCTGCGCAACCCGCTCTTCCACGCCATGGCGCCGGGCTTTGATGCCTCGCTGTTCGCTGTGATGGGCAAGATGTGGAGCGAAGGGGGTGTGCTCTATCGCGACATGATCGACATCAAGGGGCCGATGATCTTCGCCCTCGATGCGCTGGGCTATGGAATGGGGGGATTTGTCGGGATCTGGGCGCTGGAGTGGGTGCTCTGCTGGCTCGGACTGCTGGCCAGCTGGCAGGCCTTTGCCCAGCTTGGCCTCTCGTTCAAGGCGCGTCTCGGCGCCATGCTGGCGGTGCTGGCTCTGTACGGCACCCGTTACTACTACGGCAACATGACCGAGGACTGGACCTTCCACCTCGCCCTCATCGCCCAGTGGGCCTTCATTACCCTGCTGCTGGACAAGGGATTTCGCTGGTGGCCGGCACTGGTGGCGGCCCTTACCTTCGCCATCGTTGCCTGGATGCGCACCAACAACGGCGCCTTCTGGGGCGCCTGGTATCTGGTGCTGTTCTGCCACTGGTGTCTGCACGAAAAGTGGCGTGACGCCATCTTGCTGCTCATCTCCAGCCTGCTGGGGCTGGCGCTGATTGGCGGCCCGCTTTACGCCTACTTCCAGCAGCATGATCTGCTGGCGGCCTTCAAATACTACGCCTTCGACATCTTCTTCGAAGGGAGCTACGGCAACGGCTTCTCCCCCATGGTGGGCGCCGTCGGCCTGCTGCGCACCGGCCTGGTGATGCTGCTGCCCGCCTTCATTATTCTGATGCTGAGCCGCCGTCAGGAGTGGTATCTGCCCGCCCTGCTGGCAACCCTTTTTGGCGTGCTGTTTACTCTGATCGCCAACTCGGTCTCCGGCCATGTGTTCGATCACTACGACGTGCTCTATCTGCAACTGGCGGTGCTGCCGCTGGCGGTATTGCTGGATCGCAGCGAACAGCAGGCAGATGCCATCGGCCTGCTCTGCATCTCGCTGGTGGTGTTCACCGCCAGCTGGCTGCTGGCCCAGCAGCTCGCCTTTGGCTGGAGCACCAAGGAGTGGTCCCTCGAGCGGGTCAACGAGGTGCTCGGCACCAGCCTGCTGTGGGCGCTGCCGGTGCTGATCCTCATCCCCCTCTGGCGCGCCTGGGATGTGCGCAGTGCCACCCCCTGGCTCGCCACCCTGGCCATGCTGCTGCTGATGATCAACAACGCCTGGGAAGGGACCCTCAAGGGTCGCCCCTTCAATCCGGCGGCGCAGGTACGGGTCGATCGCATCAAGGCCGAGACCAGCCCGAGCGACAAGATCTGGGTCGATGGCATTCAGCCGCAATATTATCTCTGGACCGATCGCCAGCCGGCTTCCGCCTACCTCTTCTTTGCCAACGTCAATCCGCCCTATGACGTGCGCGAGCGGGTGCTGGCCGATATCCAGCACCAGAGCCCGAAGTTCATCATCGCCAAGCCGGATCGGGTGAGCGAGGAGCTGAAAAAACCGAGCTCCCCTTCCCATCTCGCCTTCTATCAATACCTGACCAGCCACTATGAAGAGGTGGATCCGGGTCTCTATCGCCGACGCTGATCGTCAATACGCCCTGCAGGGCGGCCATTGTTGCAATGGCAGCCCTTTTTCTTGCGCCAGAGCCCCTTGCAGCAGCGGCCCGCAGTAGGCAAGCCCGCCCGAGATAACTACAATGACGCTCTTTTTGATGTAACGAGTGACACCATGGCGGAACTGACTTATCTGGGCGGCTATCCCGACCCTCTCAAGGCACAGGTACAGCAGCTGATTGCGGCGGGCAAGCTGGGGGAGATGCTAGCCAAACGCTATCCGGAGAGCCACCCGATCCAGAGCGACAAGGCGCTGCTCGCCTACACCATGGAGCTGAAGAACCGCTACCTCAAGAGCTCGGCGCCCCTGTCAAAGGTGGTGTTCGATGGCAAGATCAACGTAATCAAGGATGCCCTCGGCCTGCACACCTACGTCAGCCGGGTGCAGGGCAGCAAGCTCAAGGCCAAGAACGAGATCCGCATCGCCGCCCTGTTCAAGGAGGCGCCGCCCCCGTTCCTGAAAATGATCGTGGTGCACGAGCTGGCCCATATCAAAGAAAAGGATCACAACAAGAGCTTCTATCAGCTCTGCCAGCACATGGAGCCCGACTATCATCAACTGGAGTTTGATCTCAGGCTCTGGCTCACCTGGCGTGATATCGACAAGGCCAACCGCTAGGCTGACAACCGTTTCAGGGAGGAAACATGTCATTTGCCGCCATCCCCTTTGGTGCCACGCACTTTATTGCCACTTTGGTAATGGCCAACATGGGCCGCACTATCCGTCCCCGCCGCGCGTCACGCGGGCTGCTGGCCCTGCTGCTTCTGCTCGCGGGCCACAGCGCCCGTGCCGATGAGCGCTGGCAGAGCGACAGCTATCTCACAGAGAGCTTTATGGCCATCGCCATGGAGCGGGAGTATGGCGAAGCCAGGCAGACCCGTTTTGCCCGCTGGCAGCAGCCGATCCGGCTGCAACTTATCAACGAGTCGGGTGACAAGCTACTGCAGGCAGACGTGGTGAAGGTACAGGCAGCCCATCTGGCCCGCATCACCGGCCACCCCATCAGCATGGTGACCGCAAAGCCCAACCTGACCCTGATCATGACCGACTACAGCAAGATGAAGAGCTGGGCCAACCGCACCATGGGGGGCGATCCATCAGTCAAGATGGCGCTCAAGGAGGGGCTCTGCCTTGCCAACTTCGCAACCAATGCGAAACACGAGATCAGCCGTGCCACCATCATCATCCCGGTAGACTACAGCAGAGCCAAGGGGCGTTTTCTCGACTGTGTGGTGGAGGAGTTCACCCAGGTGATGGGGCTGCCCAACGACTCAGACAAGGTGTTTCCCTCCATCTTCAATGACAACAGCATCGACAGCTTTTTGACCGGGCTGGACTATGTGCTGCTCAAGATGGCCTATCACCCGGCCCTCAAAGCCGGAATGAGCAGTGCCGAGATCCGCGCCGCACTGCCTATCGCACTGGCCGATCTGCGCGCTAGGGGGGAGATCCGCGAAGCCAATCGCCGGGTGCAACAGCAGAGCCTGAAAAGCTGGGCAGGGCTGTAACGGGCCTAGCTCAACCAGAGCCAGAAACCACCGCGAGCCTCTCACCACCCACAAAAAACGCAGCCACCTGGCTGCGTTTTTTGTTGTCCGGGGATCAGCAGTGCGTGAGCGGGCATGCCCATTTATCCAACGCCCGAGTTATCCACTGACAGTGCGGGATCAGGAGGCGACGTTCTCTTCCGGCATCCAGCTCTCGGCGTTCTCCCACACCTCCTGCACCATGGCTTCGGCCAGCTCTTTGTCTTCCTTGCTGGCACGGCTGACGGTCAGGGCCATGGCACTGCCCGGCGCGACCCGCACATGGATGTCGGGGAATTTTTCACCAAGCTGCTTGAGCAGCTCCTGACGCAGCGCCTCCATGGTCGAGGTCGGGATCTGATGTTTTCTGTCGATGATGATTTCAAGACGCATAGGAAACTTCTCCATGATTTATAACTGTATTTTTATCCAGTATTCATGGGAAGTAAAGTGCCAACTTGCACCAATCAGAAAAGATCCAGCTGCTGACCACAGATCCGGTCGAACGACTCGCCAATAAAGGGCAGGATGGCATCGGCAATGGGCCGCAACTGCTTGTCGATATAGTGTTCGTAATCGATGGCACTGCGCCTGTACTCCAGCGGCTCGGGGCCATTGAGGGTCATCAGATAGGCGATGGCGCCCCGATGCTGATAGCGCTGGGGAAGCCCGCGGCGCAGGTTCTCCTCATCGGCCAGCCGCGCCGCCCGCACATGGGGCGGCACATTCTTCTGATACTCTTCGAGCTTCTGGCGCAGCCGTTTGCGGTAGATAAGCAGATCGTCGTGACGACCGGCGCGAGTCTCATCCACCATGGTGCGCACATAGCCGCTGGGATCTTCATCGTGAAACACCAGCTCATAGAGGCGGGTCTGGAACTGCTTGGCCAGCATGGTCCAGTCGGTGCGCACCGATTCGAGCCCCTTGAATACCAGCTGTTCACTCCCCTCACTGGCCTTGCCAACCAGCCCCGCATAGCGCTTCTTGCTGCCCTTCTCCAGCCCGCGGATGGTGGGCATCAGAAAGCGGCGATAGTGGGTCTCGTACTGGATCTCGAGATAACTCGGCAGATCGAACTCGCGCCTGATCAGTGCAGCCCAGTTATCGTTGATCATTTGAGCCAGTCGCTGGCCAATCTCGTCCGCCTCATCGGGGCTGGTCGCGCGCCCCAGATGGACAAAGGTGGAGTCGGTGTCGCCATAGATCACCTCGAACCCCTTCGCCTCAATCCACTCGCGGGTCTGCTGCATGATGCTGTGGCCACGCAGGGTAATGGACGAGGCTAGGCGCGGATCATAGAAACGGCAGCCCCCCGACCCCAGCACGCCGTAGAAGGAGTTCATGATGATCTTGATGGCCTGGGAGAGCGCCTTGTTGCTGGCGGCCTTGGCCCGATCCCGCGCCGCCCAGAGGGTAGCGATGAGATCCGGCAAGAAGTGGCGCTCGCGGGAGAACATGGCGCCACGAAACCCCGGAATGGCGTGGTCGGGATGCTGCAGTCCCTCGATGAGCCCCATGGGATCGATGCAGAAGGTGCGGATGATGCTGGGATAGAGGCTCTTGAAGTCGAGCACCAGCACGTGGCGATAGAGGCCGGGTTTGGAGTCCATCACATAGCCGCCAGGGCTTGCGAGCCCACCGTCGGCCGGCAGATTGGGGGCCACGTAGCCGCCGCGATGGAGCCGCGGCAGATAGAGGTTGGTAAAGGCCGCCACCGAGCCCCCTACCCTGTCCAGCTCAAGGCCGGTAAGGGAAGCGCGCTCGATGGCAAAAGGGATGAGGTGGCAGTAATCGAAGATCTCCCACACCAGCTTGCAATCTTCGAGGTTGTAGCGGGCCAGCGCCTCCTTGTCGGAGTGGAACAGCTCGGTGATCTTCTCCCCCCGATTGGCCACGTCCTCGATATCCTTGCCACGGCCAAGCAGTTCGCTCGCCACCGCATCCAGGCTGTAGCTGGCAAACTGCCAGGTGGCGCTTTTCAGGGTATCGATGCCGTCGAGCACCATGCGCCCGGGAATGATGACGTTGCCGGTTTGGGGATCGCCCCGTGACGAGCGCCAGAAGCAGAGCTCACGACCCCGCCCGAGCCGCAGCCGCCGCTTGTTAAGCTCGGCGCGGCGTAGCAGCAGGCGAAAATCAAAATTGACCACGTTCCAGCCGATGACCAGATCGGGGTCATGCAGGCTGAACCAGTTCTCCAGCGCACTCAGCAGGGCGCTCTCGTCCTCTACCCACTGGACCTGGGTGCCCCAGCTCTCGGCATCGGCCTCCGGGGTGCCAATCATGATGACCCGCGCATCCTCTTCGCTGTAGAGCCCCACCGAGAACAGCGCCCCGTCCATGGCACACTCCACGTCCAGCGACACCCAGGAGAGGGTGGGCATCACCGCCTGCGGCGCGCAGCGTGCCTCATTCACCTCCCAGTAGCCCTGCTTGCCCCCCTTCTTCACCGCCCGGCCATCGAAGCGTACGCCAGCGGTGATGAAGCGCTCCATCAGAAAACGCTCCGGCAGCCGGATATCCGCCTCGAAGTGCTCCAGCCCGCGAATAAGCAACAGCTCGATGGCGCGGTGAAAGGCGCTCAGGGTGGCGAAATAGCAGCCCACCACGGGGCGACCATCGAAGGTGTGCATCGGCAGGCGGCGAAACCGCCCGCTCACCCCGGCACCTTTGAACAGCTCGGCCGCCTCCGCCATATGGCTCTGTGGCAGAAAGAAGACCGGCTCCTGCCCAGGCACCACCACCCGCACTGGTCCCTGTGCGCTCCAGAGCCACATCACGATTTCGGTGGTGGCAGCCTGCCCGTTGCGGCCACGCACGTCCCGACCATGGCGGGTCAGGATAAAACCGTCGAGCGGCGGGGTAACGGGTGGGATGGGCAGGTGGTCAGTCATGCAAGTCATCGGGATCAACATGGAGATGGGAGCATTGTACGTTCATACAGTGCTTTGCTGCAATTGCCACGCCAGGCTGCGAGTCACGTCGCAAACTGGTAAGCTCGGCCAGAATGGCAGCTAATGCCGGTAGCGGCTTTATTCGCCACGCCATTCATCCAACACCCCACTCTTCACCCGACATCAGGAGGTCATGGTGGCACTTTACTCTCTGCTGGATCAGCTGGCCATTCCCTATGAGCGCATCGATCACGCACCCGTCTTCACCTGCGAGGAGGCGAGCACGCTGCTGCCCGACCTGCCCGCAGCCAAGACCAAAAACCTCTTTTTGCGCGATCCGAAAAGCGAGCGGCTGTTTCTGGTGGTGAGTCCGGAAGAGCGCCGGGTCGATCTCAAGGCGCTGGCAGCAATGCTCGGGGTCAAACGGCTGAGCTTTGGCTCTCCGGAACGGCTCGATGCAGTGCTCGGTCTTACCCCGGGCTCGGTGACCCTGCTTGCCATGGTGCGCGATACCGAGCGTGCCGTGCAACTGGTGGTGGACGAAACCATCTGGCAGGCCGAACAGGTGCAGTGCCATCCGCTGGTCAACACCGCCACCCTGATCATCCGCCTCGACGACGTGCGCCGTCTGCTGACCCATCTGGGCCGGAAGGCAACCGTGATGCGCTTGCCAGCTGTAACCTGTGATTAACACGAGGGCTGGCGGTGGGGGCAACACTGTCGCCAACACGGCCATATTTCTCGCAGCACAATTGACTGACAAAATAATAAAATGGCTCCATACCACCCGATAAATCGAGTCAGCAGTCGCCATCGTGCATGAAATCTGGAGCAAGCACATCAGGCCATTTAACCAATTGATAATAGGTTGAATTCATGTTGTGATCGGCCACTGCCAGCGGGCGATACCCCATCGCCTGTTCGTTCACAGGTGACTTCCCAGAGAGCCCCTTGATGCCAAGTCTGTTTTCCTCGGCCCAGTTGTTGAGTCTGGTGCTGTTCGTCACGCTGTCACATGTGGGGGTCGCCACCATTTTCGCCGCCATGTGGCACACCCATCGCCAGATCAGGGCATTGATCTACTGGTCAGCGGGGGAACTGGTTATCGCGGGGGCTTTTTGCTGCCTGCTGCTGCGCCCCCTCGAGGGAAATGCATCCCTTGCCAATATTCTCTGCACCAACCTGCTGTTGATGTCGACCACCCTGCTCTATGAACGGGGGATGCGCCACTTCTTTCGCCGTGAAGCCGATCAACTGGGCTGGCTGCTGCCCGCCGTTACCCTCGGTGGTTTCGTTTTGTTTGCCCTGACCGCCCTGCAGCAACCCCTCTTTGATGTGCATAGCCGGATCATCGTACTCTCCGGCGTGCTCTCGCTGCAGACTGCGCTGCTTATCTGGCAGCTCTGGCGCTACCAGCGGCTGGCCCCCGTCTATCGGGTGCTGCGCTTTGCCATTCTGCTGCTCGGCCTGCAACTGCTGTTGCAACTGCTGCGGATCGCCAAAAACCTCTGGCAGCCGGAGCTGGCGGCCAACTCCTTCACCGACCCACTGCTCGGGCCTGTGATCCTGCTCAGCCTGCTCTTTACCATCGCCCGCAGTTATCTGCTGTTGAGCCTGGTTCACACCCGCCAACAGCAAGCCTTGCTGGCCACCCAGCGCAAGCTGGAGCGGCGCGCCAATCAGGATGAGCTGACCGGCCTGTTCAGCCGCCACTATTTCGAACGCCAGGTTGCCCTGCGTGCCCGCGAGATGGCTAGCCCCAGCCAGCTGCTGCTGATCGATCTGGACAACTTCAAGCAGATCAACGACCGCCACGGCCACCCCGCCGGTGATGCCATGCTGCGGGCCGTGGGTCGGGTGATCACCAATACCCTGCCCGCCGAGGGCATGGCCGGTGGCCCCATCAGCCTCAGCATCGGCCTCACCTCGCTGCACCCTGACGAGGGGTTTGAAGCGGCCTACCTGCGCGCGGATCGGGCCCTTTACGCCGCCAAACAGGCTGGAAGGCAACGGGCCTGCGTACAGGAGCTCCACCACAACGAGCCGCAACCGCTGCCGCCCTGCGCGCTCCTGTCATGAGCGCAGTGCTCGCTTTGCAGTGCCGACCGGCCAGGCTGGCAGATGCCCCGGCTTACTGGCGCTATGTCACCGAATGTGCCGAGGACGGACACCCGCTCTATCAGGTGGCACAATTTGACCCGGACGGCTGGCTACAGAGCCTGCTGGATCACGCCGAAGGGCGCAACTTGCCCAGTGGATACCTGCCGACCACCACCTATTTTGCCCTCGATGGCGAGGAGATCATCGCCACCCTGCGCCTGCGTCACGGTGACAATGAGGCAACCCGCCAGTGGCTGGGTCATATCGGTTACGAAACCCGCCCCTCTCGCCGTGGCGAAGGGGCCGCGACCGTGCTGCTGCGCTGGGTGCAACAACAGGTGCTGGCGGCGCCGGTGCTGATCTGCTGTGACCAAGACAATCTGGCTTCCCGCAAGGTCATTACGGCCGCCAGGGGCGTGTTGCTGGGGCGGCGCTTCCATCCGGGGGATCGCAACTGGCTGGAGATGTATCAGCTAGCCCCCTGCCCCAGCCGACCATAGCCGCAGCAGTAATAAAAAGAGCGCCCCGAAGGCGCTCTTTTTGCGAACGTGGCAAGACCGTTAGTAGCTGTCTTCCTGCTCCGCTTTCATCCGGGCCTGACGGGCATAGGCCTCCTCTTCGGCGCTCTCGATCTCCTGCAGCACCGAATCGAGATCGATGGCGGCGCGACTCTCTTCAAAGTGACCGGTCAGCTCGCTATCGGGGGTGAGTTTGCCATCTTCAAACAGCGCCCACATCTCCTGGGCATAACGGGTCTTGAGCAGCTCGGGGGCATACATGCCGTAGTAGTTGCGCATGTTGTTGACGTCCCGCTCCAGCATCGCCTTGGCCTGGTTGTTGGCGGCGGCATCCACCACCTGGGGCAGGTCGATGATGACAGGGCCTTGGCTATCCACCAGCACGTTGAACTCCGAGAGATCACCGTGGATAAGACCGGCGCAGAGCATCCGCACCACATAGCGGATCACTTTGTGGTGATCGATGACCGCCTGCTCGGGGGTGAGTGCCACATCGTTGAGGCGCGGCGCAACATTGCCATCCTCATCGGTGATAAGTTCCATCAAGAGGACACCATCGAGGCATACATAGGGCTGCGGCACCCGCACACCGGCCACCGCCAGCTTGAACAGGGCGTCGACCTCGGTGTTCTGCCACACCTCTTCATGCTGCTTGCGGCCGTACTTGGAGCCCTTCTCCATAGCGCGAGCGCTGCGGCTGTTACGCACCTTGCGCCCCTCCTGATAGACCACGGCCTGCTTGAAGCTGCGCTTGGACGCCTCTTTATAAACTTTGGCGCAGCGGATCTCGTCGCCGCAGCGCACCACATAGACGTCGGCCTCTTTGCCGCTCATCAACCGGCTGACGACCTCATCGACCAGGCCGTCATCAACCAGAGGTTGGATTCGATTTGGAATTTTCATGGCCGCCCTTTTACCCTATTTCCGCTCTCGAAGATAGCTCCGCGCACGCTCACCTGCCTCTCCCTTTCATAAGACACCCTGTTATCCCCTGTTTGCGCTGTTTTTGTCCACCCGTTCGCCTTAAAAACCACCAGCAGCAGACCAAATACGAAAGGCGCCTGTGCCAACAAAAATGGCCCGCAAGCGGGCCAATTTTCAAGGTTCGGGCGGCAAACCCTGACGAATACGCTGGATCCCCGCTTCATAGAGGCCGTCATCCCCCTCTTGATGCTCCTGGGTTTCAAAGATCTTGAGAAACCACATGTATTGCTCGGGATGACGGGCCACCTGCCTCTCCACCACCCGGTTCATGGCGTTGACATCAGCCAGCAGATCGGCGGTGGGATAAGGGTCAAACGGCGGCTCGATCTCCAGCAGATAGCGCCCCTCATCCTCGTCATAGCTGGCGAAGATGGGCACGGCTCTGGCGCCAGTCAGCTTCACCAGCTTGGGCAGCGCGGGCAGGGTTGCCTTGGGGCGGCCAAAAAAGGGAACAAACACGCTCGCCTCACGGCCGTGATCCTGATCCGGTAGATAGAAGAAACTGGCACCGGCACGGATCGACTTGATCGCCGGTTTGATCCCGGCGCTGCGCTCATAGACCTTGCCTGCTTTGGCCCGCTCGCGGTTGATGTACCAGTCGAACACCTGATCTTTCGGGCTCTTCATCATGGTGCACATCTCGATGCCCATCATGGAGAAGTAGCGGCCAATCATGTCGACCGCCCAGGTGTGAGGCACCACCAGGATCACCGGGCGGCCCGCAGCCTGCTCCGCCTGCACATGCTCCCAGCCGGTGACCTTGATGCGGCGGGTCAGCCGCGCCTTGCTGCGCCAGCTGAGCTCGCCAAAGCCCATAAAGGTCTTGAGCCCAACCCGGATCGATTTGAGCAGCAGCGCCTGCCGGGCGGTGCTATCCAGCTTGGGAAAGCAGATCTTGAGGTTGGTATCGGCGATATAGGCCTGCTTTTTCGACAAGCGCAGCAGGGGCGGTGAGACCAGATCGGCAACGCGATCTCGCAGCCTCGCCGGGATAAATGCCAGCAGGGAGAGCAGGCCCAGCGCGCACCAACTGCCCCACCATTTGGGATGCAGCAGGCGAGTATGAAATGAGGTATCAAATACCGGATCTAACGGGGACATGGCAGCCATCAAGTCATCAAAAACAAACGGTTATTGTAGTTATCCTGATATTTTTTTCTACCCTGTGCAGGCTCGCTGCCGACCAACAAAACACAGATCAGACGAGTTATCATAAAAAATGGCCCACCAGGGGCCATTTCAATCAATTCAGATTCAGGATCAGCCGTGAGGCGACAACCCCTTGCGGATCCGCTGGATCCCCGCCTCGTAGAGGCCATCCAGCCCCTCCTGACCTTCACGGGTATCGAAGATCTTGAGGAACCACATGTACTGGCCCGGATGGCGCGTCAGCTGCTGTTGCACCATGTCGTTCATCCGACAGGTATCGGCCATCACATCCTCGGTGGGATAGTTGTCAAACGGGGCATCTATCTCAAGTCGGTAGCAGTGGTTCGCTTCGTCATAGCAGGCGAGCAGCGGCACCGCCTTAGCGCCACTGACCTGCACCAGACGGGGCAAAGCAGGCAGGGTCGCTTTGGGATAACCAAAGAAGGGGGCGAAGATGCTCTTCTCGCGGCCATGATCCTGATCCGGCAGATAGAAGAAGCTGCGACCGCTCTTAATGGTTCTGATCACCGCCTTGATCCCGGCGCTGCGCTCATAGACGCGGCAACCGTTCTTTGCTCGTGCCCGGTTGAGGTGCCAGTCAAACACCGGATTGCGTGCCCGTTTCATCATGGTGCACATGGGGACCCCGCGCTGGGTGAAGCAGTAACCGGCGGCATCCACCGGCCAGGTATGGGGCACCACCAGGATCACCGGGCGACCGGCAGCCCGCTCCGCCTCGATATGCTCCCAACCGATCACCTGCATCCGGCTCATCAGATAACGCTGACTGCGCATGGTGAACTCGCCAAATCCCAACAGACTCTTGAGGCCGACCCGGATCGAGGTCAGTGCAATGGCATCGCGCTCTTCCGGGCTCTTGTCCGGGAAGCAGATCTCCAGATTGGTTCTGGCGATATAGATCTGTTTTTTCGATATACGAAACACCAGCGGTGCCAAGACTTCGGCCAAACGGTCGCGCAATTGCACCGGCACAAAGGCCAGCAGCATCAGCACACCGAGCGCCAGCCAGCTGAACCAGTAGCGGGGATGCAGAAAACGGGCTTCAAAAGAGGAGTCAAATACGGGATCTTGGGACGACATGTATCGGGGTCGAGCGAAAAAGTGGTGCTGCATTGTAGTCGTCCTGACAGGTAATACCAGTTAAATCCATGGCAAATAGCCTGCCACAGGCGCCACATCAAAAAACCATAAAAAAATGCCCCGCACTGCGGGGCATTTTGCTCGTTACACAACCAGGGAGGAGGCTCTTTGTCCATCCATCGTATGACTGGTCGCTTATCCCGTCGCTCTCTGAGCGCACTGCTTATCCACTTCCCGATGTAACATCATCAAGAGTTAGCGGTGAGCCCCCTGGCGAGCCATGCCGTTGTTCATTGCTGTATCACGCTGCGGCAGAAAAAACATCAGGTAACGCAGTGCCACATAGCCGACGATGACGGTGGCGACGCCCAGCTCGAAGTGGGCCAGCAGTCTGATCTGCTCGACGTAGTGACTCCCTTGCGCAAACCCTTCCACCAGATGGGCCACTTTGAACAGGGCGGTTGCACCGATCACCAGCGGGAAGGTGAAGGCGGCATAACCCGGCGAGAAGGGCAGACGCAGCAGTTTGATGAAGGCCAGATAGATGATGCCGGTCATCAGGATGGCGATCCCCAGCAGCACGGCCACCAGCAGCAAGGAAGGATCCTGGCTGACGGTCAGGTAACCGGCCAGAGAGAGGCTGGCAGGGGCCGCCAGAATGGCGATAGTCGGTTTGGCCGCATCCGGCACTTCATGGCTGAAGATCAGGCGATAGAGCATCAGCGGCAGCATCAGGCCGTAGCAGATGATCCCGAACCAGAGCAGGCCGTTGGCCAGCGGGGCAAACTGACCACCCGGGAAGGCGACGTCAGCCACGATGATGCCCACCGGCGGCACGAACCAGCTCGGCACCATGTGGTGGATTTCAAACTCTTTGGCGCGATGCCAGATAAAGGTGGCCAGAAACAGCAGGTGAACTGCGACAGCAAACAGCCAGAGGGCCTCGCCCGCTTGCGGCGCAATCATACCCAACGCTTTGGAGACCACCATGGTGCCCATGGCATAGGTCGGTACCACACTGCCCACCACGGGGTGAGCGAGATCCTGCAACAGCAGGCGGGGGTGAAGCAGAAACTTGAAGGTCAGAATCACCAGCAGCACGGCCGCAATGGCAGCGCCGAGCAGTTGCATCCGGCCATCGAAGTGACCGGCATTTTCCCAACACCAACCAAGGCTGGCGATGCCCAGCGCCAGACCCGCCATGGGGGTTGGGGCGGCAGCCAGTGATTTACGGGTTCTTGCGATCATGATGACACCTTTCTATTGATGGCTATGGCGATAGGATAATGGCCCCTTATCGTTTACGATATCTAAATGAATTGAATCAATCATTCGGGAAAACCAAACACAATGAAACTGACCCTGCAGCAGCTGAAAGTGTTCGCCACCATTGCCCGCTATGGGAATCTTGGCCTTGCCGCCAACGAGCTCTGCCTGAGCAAGGGGGCTGTCTCCCAGTCGCTGCAGGAGCTGGAGCGCCAGCTCTCCACCCCGTTGTTTGACCGCATTCACCCCAGATTGCAGCTCAACAATGAGGGGCGACTGCTGCAACCGGCCGCCGAAGAGCTGCTGACCCGGATGCAGGATATCGAGAACCTGTTCAGCCCCAATGCCGAACCGAGCGGCCAGCTTCGCCTTGGTGCCAGCCAGACCATCGGCAACTACCTGCTCCCCACCCTGCTCGCCAGCAGCAAGCATGAGCTGGGGCTCCCCCCCAAGGTGACCATCAACAACACTCACCTGCTCTGCCATGCGCTGGCCAACTTCGAGCTGGATATGGCACTGATTGAGGGGGAGAACCACCACCCCGACCTGCTCGCCGAACCCTGGCTGCAGGACGAGATGCTGGTGGTAGCCCCACCCGGTCACCCGCTTGCCAACAAGAAGGAGCTCTCCCTCTCCCGACTGGGGGGCGAGACCTGGGTATTGCGTGAAGCGCAATCGGGCAGCCGCGAGCAGTTTATCCTGCAGATCCAGCCCGAGCTGCCTCGCTGGCAACCAGGGCTTGAACTCAACACTCTGGAGGCGGTGATGCTGGCGGTGGAGAAGGGGCTTGGCATCTCTTTTATCTCCCGGCTGGCAGCCTCGGATCGCCTGGCCGAAGGGCGGCTGATCGCCCTGCCCCTCTCCCGTCGCTTCCCGCGCCAGCTCTCCCTGATCTGGCACAAGCAGAAGTACCACTCCACCTCCCTGCGCCACTTTATCCACTTCTGCCGGGCTCAGGTGAAGGATGCCGAGGTGAGCCGCTAGCAGACCTGCCCGCCAATAGCGGAAAAAGCAGAGAGGGAGCCACGGCTCCCTCCCTTTTATTTGCTCGCTGAGTATCACTTCGCCAGACTGCGCAACCAGCTGATCTCCTCGCCCCAGATGGACTCGTCTATGGTCTCGAGGATCAGCGGAATGCGATCAAAACGGTCATCGTTCATGATGTGGTGGAATACCGCCTCCCCCAGATTCCCCTCGCGCAGGCTGTGGTGGCGATCGACCCGACTGCCGAAGGTGCACTTGGCGCCGTTGATATGCATCCCCTTGAGATACTGAAAACCTACCGTGCGGTCGAACTCGGCAAAGACGGCGGCACAGCTCTCGGCGGTGCGCAGATCATAACCCGCAGCAAAGGCGTGGCAGGTATCGAAGCAGATCCCGACCCGGCTTTTGTCCTCCACCCCCTCGATAATGGTGGCGAGCTGCTCGAACGACCAGCCGAGGTTGGTCCCCTGCCCGGCGGTATTTTCTATTACCGCCGTCACCCCTTCACTGCGCTCCAGCGCCCAGTTAATGGATTCACTCACCAGCTTGAGGCTGGCCGCCTCTGGGATCTGCTTGAGATGGCTGCCGGGGTGAAAATTGAGGTAACAAAGCCCCAGCTGCTCGCAGCGCTTCATCTCGTCGAGAAACGCATCACGGGATTTGGCAAGGCCATCGGGATCGGGGTGACCCAGATTGATGAGGTAGCTATCGTGGGGCAGGATCTGCTCCGGCAGAAAACCGGCCTTGTCGCAGGCAGCCTTGAAGGCGCGGATGGTAGCATCCGACAAGGGGGCCGCCTGCCACTGACGCTGATTCTTGGTAAAGAGGGCAAACGCGTTGGCCCCGATGGCCTGGGCGCGGGCGATGGTATTCTCCACCCCGCCGGCCGCACTGACGTGGGCTCCGATATATTTCATACAATCTCCTCGATACGGCAAGCCGCCATTATGCCGATCCCGCCCGGCCACGCCAAACCGGGATATCCGATAGCGGGTATCGACAAATAGCGCCGCCTTGGCAAGGCGGCAGCGTTTCATGGCGCAATCGGCCTGCGTCTCCCCAGAAGGGGTAGTTAGAGCCCGTCCACGCCAGCATGGCGCCCATAAAAAAACGCAGCGTATCGCCTGAGCAATAACGCTGCGTCTTTGGGTCTCTCGGCCGCCCCCCTTGCCGTGGCCCGAATGGCCAGCGGCAAGGGAGCAAGAATGCGCGGGGAGAGTCGCCTTAGAAGGGCATCTTGAAGCCTGGCGGCAGTTGCATGCCACCGGTCAGTTCGCCCATCTTGGCCTTGTTCTGCTCTTCCACACGGCGCACGGCATCGTTGCAAGCGGCGGCGACCAGATCTTCCAGCAGCTCCTTGTCATCTTCCATCAGGGAGGGGTCGATCTCGATGCGACGGACGCTGTGGCTACCGGTCATGGTGACCTTGACCATACCAGCACCGGCTTCACCGGTCACTTCCATCTGAGCCAGCTGCTCCTGCGCCTTCTGCATACGCTCTTGCATCTGTTGGGCCTGTTTCATCAGGTTCCCCATTCCACCTTTACCAAACATATGTCGTCTCTCGTCTTGAAATCCGGCATCCAGCGCCGGGCTGTGGGCTTGTCTGTCCTAGATGGGGACAGCCAAACTGCTTTTCAACCGGAAGCAAGCTCCCGGCCACGGAATTTAGCGGTTGAGGGGCTCGATGCTCTCGTGATGCAGCACGGCACCAAACCGCTGAACTAAAAACTGCACGTTGGGATCCTGCTCCAGATCCCGGGTCACCTGCTCGCGCACCCCGAGATAAAGGCGATGTTCGATCTCAAGAGGGGTCTCCTTGTCAGGCACCACACCGAGCGTCACCTCGACCTGCACCGGTTGACCCAGCGCTGGCCCGATGATCTCGGCCAGATCGGCGCGCGCCTTGTCGCTCACCAGATGGCGCTGCTCGGGCTTGAGGGTTAGCAGTACCTTGTCCCCTTCCCGCGTCATCACCGAGTTGATGGCCAGCTGGCGCAGCCGCCCTCCCACCTGAGTGTGAGCGATCAACTCGGCCCAAGGGTCGCCGCAACCATTGAGCAGCGAGGAGGGAATCAGACGGGTCGCCTCCCCCTCTTGCGGCTCGCTGTCGCTCTCGAGCTCATCCCAGTCGATGGTCTCCATCACCGGCTGAGGGGGCTCGCTCTGCGTCACGGGTGCAGCAGCCACCGCCGTGGTAACAACGGGCGGCTGGGTCGCTGGGGCGGGCGTCACCGCAGGCGCCGCAGCGCTGCGCTCACCGGGTCGATAGCTCGGCTGCCCGTCGAGATCCCAGGGTGGCAGATCGGTTGGCTGGGCCGGTGCCGTGACGGGAGCGAGGCTCATCACCGGAGTCTGCTCGGCAAAGCCCTGATTGAGGTACTCTTCGTAATCGCCGTTATCACCCTGCGGCTCGTAACCGTCGCCATAGAGATCCACCGGCGGCAGATCATCATAGTAACCCATCGCCGCCATCCCCTGCCCGGCCGGTTGGCTGACCGGAGCTGGCTGTTGGGTGACGACCGGTGCAGCGGCGGGCGCGACAGGGCGAGCTGGCGCAACCGGCACTGCGCGCGGTGCGGGCGCTGCCGGGGCATCCTGACCACGCTGGCGGCTGCGCAGCATATTTCGCTTGCCAAGCAGGCTCTGCATGCTCGATACCGCTGAAACAGCTTCAGGATCTGCAACCGGCGCGGTTGTCGGTTCGAGCGCGGGCTCGGCTGCAGATTCGAAGGCGGCGGTCAGCGATTCGCCACGGGAATAGTCGGTATCGGCTGCGGCAGGCGCTCGATCATCAGCATCTGCGGGCTGTGCGGCTGAGTGCGCTGGCACATCGGGCTGCGCATGGGGTAACGCGGGCTCGGGTTGATACCCCATGCCTGCGGCTTCACGCAGCAACTCATCCTGCTGGCTGAACAGCTCGGCGGCTTGCGCCTCCTCCTCGCTATCGGCGGGGTTGCCGATGTCATCCGCCATCGCAGGCAGGGAGACATTAACCGCGGGCACGGCGCCGCTGATCGGTGTCACTGAGGCCGATTCAGCGGCCGGGCGCTTTCCCGGCAAGGAGGCTACCGGAGTGGCATTGCTCGTCATTGACGGGGGCAGCGCAGTGAGGCTGGCCGAATGCAGGGCATCGCGCCGTGGCGAAAAGGCGAGCATCCGCAGGCAGGTCATCTCCAGCGCGGTGCGGCCATCGGGGGCCCAGGGCAGATCTTTACGGCCACCCAGCACAATCTGGTAGCAGAGCTGCACCTCTTCCGGACTCATCGCCTTGGCCAGTTGCAGCAGGGAATCGGCATCCGCCCCCTGCTCCTGCACGCTGGCAGGCAGCAGCTGCGCCATGGCGATGCGATGGAGCAAGCCTTCCAGCTCGGCGTGAAGCTGATCAAAATCGGGGCCCAGGGTGGCAATCTCGGTGATCTTGGCCATGGTCGCGGGGGCATCTTGCCGCAAAATGGCTTCCAGCAGCTGGTGCAGATGGCGGTGATCGAGCGTGCCCAGCATCGCCAGCACGCTGTCGAGGCGCACGCTGCCATTACCGTGGGCAAGCGCCTGATCGGTCAGGCTCAAGGCATCGCGCATACTGCCGTCGGCGGCCTTGGCCAGGGCCAGCAGGGCACGCGGCTCGAAGGGCTGCCCCTCCTGATCCAGCACCCATTCGAGCTGCTTGGCGATCTGGGTCTGATCCAGACTCTTCAGATGAAACTGCAGGCAGCGCGAGAGGATAGTGATCGGCAGCTTCTGTGGATCCGTGGTGGCCAGCAGAAACTTCACATAGGGGGGCGGCTCTTCCAGGGTTTTCAGCAGCGCGTTGAAGCTGTGGCGCGACAACATGTGCACTTCATCGATGAGGTAGACCTTGAAGCGGCCGCGGGCCGGGCGGTACTGCACGTTGTCGAGCAGCTCGCGGGTATCTTCCACCTTGGTGCGGGACGCCGCGTCAATCTCCAGCAGGTCAACAAAGTTGCCCTGATCGATCTCGCGGCAGGTATCGCAGACGCCGCACGGGTGGCTGCTGATCCCCTGCTCGCAGTTGAGGCTCTTGGCCAGAATACGGGCGATGGTGGTCTTGCCGACCCCGCGGGTACCGCTCAGCAGATAGGCGTGATGCAGCCGTCCCTGATCCAGGGCGTTGGTCAAGGCGGTCAGCACATGTTGCTGGCCTACCACTTGTTCAAACGTATGGGGGCGCCATTTACGCGCCAGAACCTGATAGCTCATAAATCCATCATGCAGGGAAGACAGGGCATTGAGGCCGGATGCTAACACAAATGGCGGGCTGGCTGTATCGGCTATCGGTCAGAGCGGGAGGGATCGCTTGATTTTCAAACCGATGCCCGCAAGGGCACCGGTTCAATGCAGGCCCGATGCAGAGGATCGGGCCGAAGAGGCATTACTCGCCGGCCAGCTCGACCAGTGAGACCACCTTGATGCCAGCAGCAGTCAGGCGGGCATCGCCCCCCAGAGACGGCAGGGAGATGATGAAGGCCGCATCGGCCACTTCACCACCGGCGCGGCGGATCAGCTTGACGGTCGCATCAACGGTACCACCGGTCGCCAGCAGATCGTCCACGACCAGCACTTTGTCACCGGGCACGATGGCATCGGTGTGCAGTTGCAGGGTGTCGGTGCCGTACTCGAGGGCATAGGACTCCTCGATCACTTCGCGCGGCAGCTTGCCCGGCTTGCGAACCGGCACGAAGCCCAGCCCCATGGCATAGGCAACCGGCGCGCCAAAGATGAAGCCGCGGGCTTCGGTGCCAACAATCTTGGTGATCCCTTGATCACGATAATGATTGGCCAGCAGATCGATGGTGGCCTTGAAGGCCTCAGCGTTCTCGATCAGGCTGGTAATGTCACGAAACAGAATGCCCGGCTTCGGATAGTCGGGAATGGTCTTGATGCTTGCTTCGATAAATTTCAGGGTTTCCGGATTCATGTGTTGACCGCTTATTTTTTTGACCCAGGGGTGGCCATTTTTTCTCAATTCCCTTCTGCGGGAAATAAAAAAGCCTGTCACGCAAAAATGACAGGCCGACTCCATAGCATTATTGCTGCAATAGCTTAGGGACTTCACTTCACCATTGCAACTGGCTCCAGCACTGGCAGACGCATTAACCAGGTGAGCAGGATCACCATTATGATAACCAGCAGCCCCTTGACCCACAGCAGTGGTACCACCGCCAGCGACACCGAAAAGGTGAGCAAAATGAAGATAATGGCGCGCCGTCTGGCCTGACGACGAATGCCGCGATACTGCTGCCAATCCACAATGGGCGGACCAAACCAGGGATGGGTCAGCAACCAGCGATGAAAACGGGGCGATGAGCGGGCAAACAGGGCGGCAGCCAGCAACATGAAGGGGGTAGTCGGCAAGAGCGGCAGCACAATGCCCACAATACCGGTGGCAAATGCCAGCCACCCGAGCGCCATCAGACACCAACGCTTCATTCCTTCTCCTTGCATAATTTATCTCCCTCTAGCCTAACAGAGTTTGAGCGGGTGCTGACAGCGGGCCGCAACCCCACTACAATCTGCGCTCTTTTTTCTTGCCACTCTCGTCGGAAAGCCGTTATGCGCGTTATTTTGGCCCCCATGCAGGGGGTACTGGATCACCTGATGCGGGAGGTTCTCACCTCCGTCAATGATTACGATCTCTGCGTGAGCGAGTTTATCCGGGTCGTCGATCAGCTGCTGCCCGCCAAGGTGTTCTACCGCCTCTGCCCCGAACTGCTGCAAGATGGCAAAACCCGCGCCGGCACCCCGGTACGGGTGCAACTGCTGGGGCAGCACCCCGAGTGGCTGGCCGAGAACGCCGTGCGCGCCATCGAACTGGGCTCCCCCGGGGTCGATCTCAACTTCGGCTGCCCCGCCCCCACGGTCAACAAGAGCAAGGGCGGAGCAGTGCTGCTCAAAGAGCCCGATACCATCTACCGCATCGTCAAGGCGGTGCGCGACGCAGTGCCCGCCCACCTGCCGGTGAGCGCCAAAATTCGCCTCGGTTACGATGACAAGGAACTCTATCTGGAGAACGCCCAGGCGGTCTTGCAGGGAGGGGCCAACGAGCTGGCCGTCCATGCCCGCACCAAGCGCGAAGGGTACAAGGCCCCCGCCCACTGGGAGTATGTGGACGCCATTCGCCGCGCCCTGCCCATTCCCGTCATCGCCAACGGCGAGATTTGGGATCATAAAGATGCCCTCGCCTGCGCCAGGGTCTCGGGTTGCGATGCGCTAATGGTCGGGCGAGGCGCCATCTCCCTGCCCAATCTGGCCAACGTAATGAAAACCGGCAGCCCCCACATGAGTTGGGCCGAGGTGCTGCAGTTGATGGTGAGCTACACCGAGCAGGATCTGGCCAGCGAGAAAGCCGACTACTATCCCAGTCGCATCAAGCAGTGGTTCAGCTACCTCAAGCGAGAATATCCCGAAGCCGACCTCCTGTTTCGTGATATCAGGGTGCTGAAAGAGACTGCACCTATTCGCGAGGCATTGTTGTACGCGGCCAAAAGTGTGGGCTAACCGTCTTTTACTTGACACATGTCATCTTGATAAATCTGTCGCTTCCCTATACTGCCCCGAATCTGTCGTCTGTCCTGTGGAGGATAATGTGTGTGAAATGACGCAAGCACAGTTGGCTGTCTGGCGTAATCGCCTGCAGTCCGACTGGGCGCATGTAAGGGAAACGCTGATCGGCCAGCTCAAAGCCTGCCGTCGTGACGAGTGGGCGGAACAGGTTGATCACTGCGAGCAGGATCAACTGGTTGAACTGACCAGCCGACTGGACCTGCCAAAAGTCGAACAGAGCGTGGCCCGCCTCAAGCGGATCGATGCGGCACTCTGCCAAATGGATCTTGGCCTCTATGGCCTCTGCTCCGATTGTGAAGAGCCGCTTTCCATCGCACAGCTGGAACAGGATCCGAGCCTGCAACGCTGCCCGCGCTGTGAAACCCGCTATCGCAAGGGATTCCACGCCCACGAACTGTGAGGGATGCACATCTGTGCATCCGCTCAACCCTCAGCACTGGTTACTCCGTCGTTCCTGTCCAATACTCAACCGTATCAGCCTGTTCTAGGGGGTGCGTTGTGTACCGACTCTTGTTGTTATGGTGTCTATGTTGCCAGACGATGGCACAGGAGTCATTGGTCGTCGGCTGGGTCAACTGGCAGCCCTTCAGCTTTCGCAATGAACAGCAGCAGCTCCGGGGACTGGATATAGAGCTGCTCAACGCCATCTTCCAACGGGCCGGTTATCAGGCCAAATTCAGTGAAATGCCCTGGGCTCGAGTGCTGCACGAATTGGAATTTGGCACGGTGCAACTGGCTATGTCCGCCAATATCACCGCTGAACGGCAGCAATATGCCCGCTTCAGCCACCCCTACAGGGAAGAGGAGACGGCCATTGTCATCCGTCGGGAAGATGCCGAGCGCTGGCGCGGGATCACCACCCTCGAGCAGCTGATCAACACCCCCGACTTTCATATCGGGGTGCTCAAGGGCTTTGATTACGGCAATGCCTTCCGTCAGTTGATGACTCAACCCGAGTTGCAGCCCCGCCTGCAGATGCGCCTGCGGCAGGAGCAGTTGCTAAAAATGTTGCAAGGGGGGCGGATCCAGGGATTTATTCTGGATCCCCACGGACTGCAGGAGTGGCAGGGTAAGGATGGCGTGCAGGACAAGCTGTATATTCTGCTGCATATCGAACTGACACCAGTTCACCTGATGCTGAGCAAAGAGAGCACCACAGAGGCGCAACTGCAGCGGATCAATCAGGCTATCGATCAATTGAAACAGAGCCCCGACTATCAGCAGATCCTCGATCGCTACCAGTTCAGATCCCTGCATTCACAGGAAAACACTCATAAGTAAGGGGAGCATCTGCTCCCCTTACTTTCTCAAACAGCCCTGGTTACAACTTGCCAGGACGTTTTGGTCACCGATAACGTGATGGATTACTTCTGCCTGTCAGCGTCCCAGCACAATGTCGGCAAGGTGGGCGAAGTGGTGGATTTCGTGGGTGGCATCGCACTCGCCCGCTTGCCGCGCCGGGTTGTACCAGCAGGTTGCCAGCCCCTGCGCCGCCGCCCCGGCAATATCGGTTTTCGGGTTATCCCCCACCATCAGCACCCGGGCCGGATCTGGCTGCCCCATCAGGGAGAGGGTGTGCTGGAAAATAGCTGGCGCCGGCTTGGTCACCCGAATTTCGTCGGAGATCACCAGCGGCTCGAACCACTCGCTCCAGCCCAGTTTGCCGAGCCGCCCCCGCTGAGGCACGCTGAAACCATTGGTAATGATCCCCATCCGAACCTTGCTGCGCAGCTGCTGCAGGGTCTCGACCACCCCTTCGAGAGGCATGCTAAGGGCAATGATCTGCTCCAGAAAGGTGTTGTTCAGCGCCATGGGGTCGGCAGCAACCTGCTGGGCAAACAGCGAGAAACGGGTCTGCTGCAACGCCATCGCGTCAATCTCGCCGTCGTTGTACTGCTGCCAGAGCCCGTGATTGAGGGCGTGGTACTGCGCCATGCTGGCGTCATCGGCCTGTACGCCATAGACCTGCAGGGTGTGCGTCAGCGCGGCAGCGACCGGGAAATCGAGCAGGGTTTCATCCAAATCGAACAGCACCCAGTCATAGCTTGGTTGTTTCACAGAAATCCTTGTTATCAGTCAGATTGATCGGAAGCATGGCGACCGACTCTGCCGAGCGGGCTGGCCAACAGATCCAGCGTGAGCCGCACGCCAAAGCCGGTCACTTCGCTGGAGACCACCCCATTGCCCCCCTTGTTGCGAAAACCGCTCAGGTCGAAGTGCAGCCAGGGAGTCTGCTCGGGCACGAAGTGGGCGAGGAAACGGGCCGCATCGATATGATCCGGCGAACTGCCCGGCGCACATTGCAGCAGATCGGCCCACTCGCTCTCTATGTTGTCGTCATAATCGTCATCAAGCGGGAAGGGCCAGATCCGCTCACCGCTGCGCTGACCCAGATTGACCAGTGATGCCATCCATTCGCTGCGATTGGTAAAGACGCCGCTGTAGCGGCTACCCAACGCCCGTTTGCAGGCCCCGGTCAGGGTTGCGTAATCGAGCAGGAGATCCGGGGTATCCTGCACCGCCATTGCCAGGGTATCGGCCAGTACCATCCGCCCTTCGGCATCGGTATCGACCACCTCGATGGAGGTGCCATTGATGGCGGTCACCACCTCGCCGGGACGATAGGCGTGAGGGCCGATATGGTTCTCGGCAATAGCAAGCCAGCAGTGTACCTCGTAGGGTAGCTGAGCTCGGCTGATGGCGTAGAGGGTGCCCAGCGCCACCGCGCTGCCCCCCATGTCCAGATGCATACCATACATGCTGCCAGAAACCTTGAGGTTATAGCCGCCAGAGTCGTGGCAGATCCCCTTGCCCACCAGCGCGATGCGGCGCACCGGCTTGGGCGGGTAGTAGCTGAGCTTGACCATGGCGCCCTGGTTATCTTCCGAACCACGGGCGACGGCCAGAAACGCCCCCGCCCCCAGCTCGGCCAGCTGGGCCTGATCATAGTGCCGACACATCCACCCCTCATCCTGTGCCAGCTGGTTGACAAACTCGCGATAGCTGGCGGCGGTCAGCTCGGAGGCAGGCAACACTGCCAGATGACGAGCCAACCCGTTGCCCCCCGCTTCGCTGTAAAGGCGCGCCAAGTCCAGCACCACTGCGGGTGAAACCTTGATCTGCTGATAGCTCCAGCTGCTTTCACTGCGGCGCTTGCTGGTGGGCAACGAAATATTGGCGGCAAGCAGGGCTGACAACATCACTTCGGCCAGCATCACTCGCTCGGAGGGAGAAAAACCTTCCAGATGCAGCCCGAGCCGCTCCACATTGAGCCCAGAAAGAGGAGCAATCCAGCCTCTGATCTGTTTATAGAGGCGGTGATCCCGCGTCACACTGCCGGCCACAAACATCACCTGCAACAGGGTATTGCCATGCATCAGGGTAAAGGGTGCTTTTTTCCCCAGCGCAAGCTGGGTCTGGAGACCCGCAAGGGCGGGGAGCGAAAGCAAGGACTCCTTCTGCTCTTCGGCGATCAGCAGCAGTTGCAACGGCAGCCCTTGGGCAAGGGCTTCGGCCAGCGTGGCATCCCGGCTTTCAATAGCAGGAGGAAGATAGGTGAAGGGAGTGATCACAGGTGCGTGCCTCATCCATGAAGAGATACCTGATGATACCCAACAAATGGTTGATACGACCAGTTTTGGTCTTGAAAAAGCGTCAGAAATAGCAGCAATCACCAGATGGTGACGAGTATCAAGAAGGATTGTTCAATGATTGGCGATGCAGGAAGGGAACGTACCGAAAGTTGGTTGCGGGGGCCGGATTTGAACCGACGACCTTCGGGTTATGAGCCCGACGAGCTACCGAGCTGCTCCACCCCGCGTCCGAATTGTCACCCTCAAGCCGAGCAGTAGCTTGCTGGCGTTTGTCTGCTTTCGACTGTTTACACAATCGCATGCTGACGAAAAAGTTGGTTGCGGGGGCCGGATTTGAACCGACGACCTTCGGGTTATGAGCCCGACGAGCTACCGAGCTGCTCCACCCCGCGTCCGAATTGTCACCCTCAAGCCGAGCAGTAGCTTGCTGGCGTTTGTCTGCTTTCGACTGTTTACACAATCGCATGCTGACGAAAAAGTTGGTTGCGGGGGCCGGATTTGAACCGACGACCTTCGGGTTATGAGCCCGACGAGCTACCGAGCTGCTCCACCCCGCGTCCGAATTTTTTCTCGAAGTGGCCGAGCAGTAGCCAGTTCGATTTCTCCTTTCCCACCAACCGGTTACACCGGTTTGACTGGTCAGGATTTCAGATGGTTGCGGGGGCCAGATTTGAACTGACGACCTTCGGGTTATGAGCCCGACGAGCTACCGAGCTGCTCCACCCCGCGTCTGAGGTCGCCAATAATAGGCGCCAGCGCACAGATTGCAAGTAAATATCTCAAAAAAAGTTTATTCGTAGATTAATCAGACAAAGAGTGCGGCTATTAGCAGCATCGTGCTGTTTTTTCAGGCAATCAGTCCGTACTGAGCATCCGCCACTACACTCAATGACGTGAACACTCTTTATCTGGGTAGGTAAAATATGCGCATCTCCGCCGGTCACTGCCGTCAGTTGGGGGCCACACCCGACAGTAACGGCGTCAACTTCGCGATCTGGGCTCGTCTCGCCAGCCGGGTTGAACTGCTGCTCTTTGCAAGCGCAGAAGATGCGACCCCAGAGGTGATCACCCTCTCCCCGCGCCTTAACCGCACCGCCTACTACTGGCATATCCATATTGAGGGCCTGCCGGTCGGGCAGCGTTATGCCTACCGCGTTCATGGTCCTTGGCGCCCCTATTGCGGCACGCGTTTCGATGGTGAAAAGGTGCTGCTCGACCCCTACGGCCGCCAGATTGAGCTTGGACCCAACTTTGATCGTCAGGCGGCGGCTCGACCCGGCAGCAATCTTGCAAATTGTGCCAAAAACCGGGTGGTCGATATCCGTCACTATGACTGGGAAGATGACAAACTCCCGGCACACTCCCTCTCTCGCTCGGTGATCTACGAGCTCCATTTGGGCGGATTTACCAACTCGCCTGACTCAGGGGTCGATCCGGCGCTGCGAGGCACCTATCTGGGGTTGATTGAGAAGATCCCTTACCTGCAATCTCTTGGTGTCACCGCTGTCGAATTATTGCCCGTGTTCCAGTTTGATCCCCAGGATGCCGCTAAGGGGCTCTCCAACTACTGGGGGTACAGTCCCATCTCCTTCTTCGCCCCCCATGCCGAGTATGCCTGTGGCGATGATCCATTAACCGAGTTTCGTGACATGGTCAAAGCTCTGCACCGGGCCAATATCGAGGTGATCCTCGATGTGGTCTACAACCATACCGCCGAGGGGGGAGAAGACGGGCCGACCTTTTCGTTTCGGGGTATCGACAACGAGGCGTACTACATCCTCGACAACAACCAGAAAGACACCAACTACTCGGGTTGTGGCAATACCTTCAACGGTGCCCACCCGGTGGTGCTGCGCATGATCATGGACAGCTTGCACTTCTGGCGTCAGGAGATGCATGTCGATGGGTTCCGCTTCGACCTTGCCGCCATCCTGTCACGAGATGAATCCGGCCAGCCCCAGGCCAATGCGCCTACCCTGCGCACCATAGACACCGATCCCAAGATCGCCGACATCAAGCTGATTGCCGAAGCGTGGGATGCGGGGGGACTGTATCAGGTTGGCTCACTCGCCGGTGCCCGCTGGCGTGAGTGGAACGGCCAGTTTCGCGACGACGTGCGCCGCTTCCTGCGCGGAGATGACAACAGCGTTACGGCGTTTGTCGAGCGGCTGTGCGGCAGCCCTGACATCTATCACTACCACCATGCCGACCCGGAGAAAAGTATCAACTTTGTCACCTGCCACGATGGTTTCACCCTGTGGGATTGGACCAGCTACAACCACAAACATAACGAAGCCAATGGCGAACAAAACCGCGATGGGTGCGATCACAACTTCAGTTGGAATCACGGCCATGAGGGGGAGACAGACGACCCCGAGATCAATGCCCTGCGTATGCGACAAGCCAAGAACATGATGGTGGCAACCCTGCTCTCGGTTGGCTCCCCCATGCTGCTCATGGGGGATGAGCTACTGCGTACCCAGCATGGCAACAATAATGGTTATTGTCAGGACAATGCCACCTGCTGGATGGATTGGCGGCCCACGAGTCGCAGTCAGGAGATGTTCCGGTTTATGAAGGAGCTGATCCAGTATCGCAAACATCTGTTCCATCGATCCGAGCAAGAGAGCATGCCCCTGTCGCTCACCGAGATCCTGCGCCACAGCGAGATCTGCTGGCACGGTGTCAACGCCATGCAACCGGATTTCAGCCCCCACTCCCACGCCATCGCCATGTCGGCGCTGTCGAGCGAAACCAGGCTGGCGCTCTATGTGCTGTTCAACGCCTACTGGGAGCCCCTCACCTTCAACCTGCCGAGCCCGCCAAAGGGGGTCGGCGGCTACTGGCGGCGGATCCTCGATACCGCCCTCCCCTCGCCGCAAGATATCTGCACCTTCGGCATGCCGCTGGAGGGGCTGACCCGCGAATATCTTGCCCAGCCGCGCAGCAGTTGCCTCTTTATCTGCGGGGCCGACGATTTCTATTGATCGAGAGCTGCTGCTTGATTGCTGCTAATGGATTGCTGCGATTCCAGCAAACCAGATATGGAAAAGCCCCGAGTGTTGGCTCGGGGCTTTCTCTATTTCAGCGCCAGTGTCAGATCAGCTGGTGCAACACACTGGTAGCAGCAATCTGGGCGATCAGCAGGCCACACAGGGAGGTAGAGACCACCACAGGCGCGGTATCACGCTGCAAATAGAGCGGGCTGAACCAGAGCAGCAGAGAGGCCACCAGCAGCGTGGCCTGGGTCAACACCGCCGGGATCAGGGCATCGAGATTGGCCTCACCCCCTTGCCAGCCCACCAGCACGGCCAGCCAGACAAGGCTGGCCATCGCCCCCACCAGACCGGCCAGCGGCAACAGGGTGTTGAATGCCTTGAGACGATGACGGGCCCGCAGCAGCATCAGGTGGGCAAAGGCCGCCCCCAGCATCGCCATCTGCAGCAGACCGCTCACCCAGCCCTGCAGTTGCAGCAGCCCGAAGCCATAGAGAGCGAGCGGCAACGCCGGTAGCCAGAGCAGCGTTGAGGGGACTGAACGCTTGCCCTCCAGCCGTGACTGGGCCAGCGACAAGCCAACCCCGAGCACCAGTGCGGCCCCACCACTCCAGATGAGCCAGCTGGCCGCCTTGGCCTCTACCGCCAGCATCAGGGAGAGCGCGGTAATGACCCAGATGGAGAAGAGCTGCTGAGTGATGCGCGAGCGCTGGCCAGGGCAAATATCACCGCGCCACAGCACGATACCTAGGGCGATCAGGGCGCCAAGCGCCATCAATCCGGTGAGAGGAAAGAGCCAAAAAGGGAGTTGGACGAACACGACGCCTCCAGCAGTAAAGATTCGAGGTGCGCCACCGGGGCGCCAGAGAGGGGGCGAGTATACCCAAACCGGCGGCTATCCCCAATCGCGACAAACAATCGTGGGCAAACAATCCGGGGCAATTTGCTGCCAGCAGAGCCCACCTTGAGGGGCGCCCTGCTGGCAGCCATATCCATAGTGACGGGATGCAGCGCTGGCTTTAGCCCTGACCGCGGGCCAGCGCCACCACCCGGGCAAACATCTGGCGGATCACCGGCGGAATATGTTCGGCGCCGAGCCGCTCCGCCTCTTCCACCACCGCCAGCGCCATTCCCGGCTTGCTGCGGTGATGAATAGCCTTATTGATAATGTGACTGGCGCTCCACATGGCGCGCCCGCCCACCCCAGCCTCGCGGCGAAACACAGCTTCAAAACCGTTGTGATAGAGGTAGTGCTCGATGTCGGCGGCAGGGAGCTGGGTCAGTCGGTCCCGCTCCCGCTCTCCCTTGAGCTGGCCCCGGGCCGAGGTGGCATACTTGAGCCCCGCCTCGTCGCCATCGGTCAGCAGGTGCCACTCGATGCCAAAATCCCGCGCCACCTTGATCAGCGGCGACTGGCCGCACTGGGCAAACTCGATGATCCGCACCCCCTCGGCCCGCAGACTGTAACCGCAGATCTGCGCCAGCTCGGAGAGCAGCCAGATCTCGGTCTCCCCCTCCACCAGCAGCCAGCAACGGGCAAACAGCGACATGGGGCGGTTAATCCGCACGTGGAAGGCGATCTTGCGCAGATCGTCGCTGCTGTAACGCTCCCCCCCCAGCTGGTGACAGAGGATATCCTGCTGACGACGCACCAGCCGCCGCACCTGATTGAGCGGCAGGGAGGAGAGCAAGTCCCCCGAGTTGGTGGTGAGCAGCTTCTGACCCGGCAGTTGTTCCAGCAGCCCCCACGCCAGCGCCAGCATGGTTGGGTGCAGCCGGCTCTCCGGGTCCTCCAGGATCATGATGGGACGGGCCCCCTCCTCCAGCTCGCGGTTGCCCCGCGCTTGCAGCAGGGTAGCCGCCATCCCCGCCATCGCCAGCTGCAGCGCGCGGTTATCGGCGCGGCGCAGCAGGGTATGCAGGTTGCCAGGATTGCGCAACGTCATGGGGCGATTGATGATGTCGCGCTGACTGCGCGGCTTGTTCTTGATGGGGGCCAGAGCGTTGAAGTAGTGATCCATCAGCTGGCGCACCGCCTGCAGCGCCTCTTTGAGCTCCGGCTCACCGATCCGCTGGGGTTCGTCGATCAGCTTGTCCGCCAGCTCGCTCAGGCGATGTTCGGAGAGATCTCCCCACTGCAATGTCTCCACCCCGTTGCGAGCGGTACGGGCGTCCCGCAGCCGGAACACCGGGTTCATGGTGATGAGCAGGCAGACCAGCTCGTGGGTATTGGCGATGGGCAAGCTCTTGCCTACCCCGTCGAGAAAGTCGTGAATGGTGAGCACAGAGCCATCCGCCTGCAGCTCAGCGCTGGCGCGATAGTGAATGCGGTGAAATTTGTCCTTGTGCAGCACCCAGGAGGGGCAAAGACGGGCCAGCCGACGGGAGTGCTGACACATCTGGGGTCTGTGCTCACTGAAGGTGAGCACCAGTTGCAGGTGGCGCGCCGGGGCCAATTCGGGATCTTCCGGTTGGTGAAAATCCTCGGCGGTGAACTGATAGGGCTCGGCATCCTGCCCCAGCAGACACCAGAGGGCGCGCAGCAGGCTCGATTTACCCCAGGTATTCTCACCGATCAGCACTGTGGTCTG
The DNA here is from genome assembly GCF_054052405.1 of Aeromonas aquatilis. Classification (NCBI taxonomy): domain Bacteria; kingdom Pseudomonadati; phylum Pseudomonadota; class Gammaproteobacteria; order Aeromonadales; family Aeromonadaceae; genus Aeromonas; species Aeromonas aquatilis. The sequence goes on from NZ_JBSTYP010000012.1 coordinate 78,545, forward strand.
ATCCAGCCCGAGCGACAGGCGATTTATACCGCGAAAACCTTTGACTTCAATACGTTCCAGAAACATCCAGCCATGTCCACATCATTGTGATGGGGCAATAGTGGCAAAGTTACCGGAAAAATCCTATCGCAGGCGGGGCTTTTTCAACGTGAACTGTGAGGCACTGCAGGTTCGGGAGGGGTAACGACAGCGGTGCGATCTTGCGGGGCATTCCAGTGGCTGAACCAGAGATGACGGGTACGGATTTGACGTTTGCGATAATTCAATGGGCATTCCTTTCAATGGATTAGTGGTAGAGAGTACACCTCTTTTACCCAAAGTCTCAGGGTTATCTGTGACGAGAAGATGACAATTGCGCCCGCCACTGCCCCGGCGTCAAACCAAACGCCTCACGAAAACGATTACCGAAATGGGCCTGGGAAGAGAAGCCACACTGACTGGCGATGCTGGCCAGCGGCTCGGGGCCAGCCAACAGCTGCTTGGCCCGTTTGAGCCGCAGCCCCAGCAGATAGCGGTGGGGCGGGCAACCGAGACTCTGGCCGAACATGCGGGCGAAGTGGTACTCGCTCAGCCCCGCCTGCTGGGCCAGCTCTGCCAGCGTGACCGAATCGGCCAGATGGGCCTGCAGATACTCCTGCACCCGTTTGATCACCACGGGCGCCAGCCCGCCGCGCAGAGGCGGCAGACCAGGAGCCTCCTCGGTGTGGTAGCGATAGGCGTGGAGGATCAACATCCAGGCGCCGTGGGAAAGCGCCAGCCGGGCGCCGGTGCTGACCAGAGCATCAAATACCCCTGCTGTTTTCATTCGCCCCTGCCGCCTGTTCCGGTGTACGTATTATGCCGCTGCCATCCATCTTACCGACCGCGACCGCAGATGACAGCGCAGGGCGATGAAAAACCGCAAGATGGTGCGGTGCCGACCGATGGCCACTATCTGGCGGCCATGGTCTACCTCGCCCTGTTTGGCTCGGTGATCGCCTTTACCGCCTACCTGACGCTGGTGGGGCGCATCGGTGCCAGCAAGGCCTCCTACGCCACCGTGCTCTTTCCGCTGGTGGCGCTTACCCTCTCCACCTTTTACGAAGGTTTTGTCTGGCAGCCGGTCTCGGTGGCCGGTGTGATGATCAGCCTCATCGGCAATCTGGTGATCTTCGCTCCGCCCTTAAGCGAGTGGCGCATTCGACCGGCCAAGGCAGCAAACGACCCTTGCTCCTGAGCCAGTCAGCCCCTAAGGTAGCGCTGATCAATCTGTGACGAGCCTGATGGCGATAAACAAGGAGGCGAAATGTTACTGGAAGGGCTGGAGACGCTGAGCCTGCTGGCGAGCGAAGGGACCATGGCCAAGGTGGCCAGTCGCCTCTATATCAGCCAGTCGGCGGTAAGCAAGCGGATTGCCCAGCTGGAACAGCGCCTTGGCAAGAAGCTGATCGAGCCTGAGGGGCGCCAGATCCGGCTCACCCCGCAGGCACACGAGCTGCTGGGGCGAGTTGCCCCGAGTCTGGCCGAAATGAAGGGGGTGCTTGCCGATAGCCAGGATCTGGCGGATCAGAGTCCCCTCCCCATCGCCTGCTCCGAAACCCTGCTGGCGGGTTATCTCGCCCACTTTATGCGCGACTATCTGGAGCGCGATCCCCACCTTGCCCTCTCCACCCACCACACGCCGGTCATTCTGGCGCGGGTGCGCAGCGGTGATGCCCTGCTCGGCATCTGCGCCGGTCGGCTCCCGCCCGGCCATGGCCTCGACGCAGACCTGCTACTGGAAGAGCCCTTCTATCTGGTGGGCGAGGCGCAGCAGAGCCTGCCGCCAGCCAGCGCAGAAAGCAGGTGCAAGATCCTCACCATGGATCTGGAGAACCCCTCCAACCGCTACCTGCGCGAACCGCTGGCAGAGATGGGGCTGGAGCCTGCCATGGAGCTCGACTCCTATCTGGCGCTCATCGAGCTCGCCAAGGCGGGCATTGGCCCTGTGCTGCTACCCGCTGGCCTGCTGGGGCTGGTGGGAGAACAGGGGGAGATGGCGCGCCCACTGCCCGGGCTGGGCCGTCCCCTGCATCTGGTCTACCGGCCAAACAGCCTAAAACGAGAGCGGATTGCCAGGCTGGTGAGCGCCTTGCACCAACACTTTCGCCACCGCAGCGACACGCCGCGCTAGCTCTGTAAAACCGCAGATATGACAACGGGGCCCAAGGGCCCCGTAAAAGTCAGATGTGTCGCACACTCACCGCGACTCAGATCCAGGCAAACAGCTCCGGATACTGGCTCCACACCAGCTTGGCAGACATCAGCAGGGAGACGGTTACCAGCAGCGGCTTGATCAGCTTCACCCCTTGCTTGAGCACCATTTTGGAGCCGAAGCGGGCGCCGACAAACTGCCCCAGCGCCATGCAAAAACCGACGCTCCACACCACCTTGCCACCGAGGGCGAAAAACAGCAGGGAGGCGATGTTGGAGGTGAAGTTGAGCAGCTTGGTATGGGCGGTGGCCCGTGCCATGCCAAAGCCCGCCAGCGCCACAAATCCGATGGCAAAGAATGAACCGGTACCCGGCCCGAAGAAGCCGTCATAAAAGCCGACCCCGCCCCCCACCAGCAGCGCAAACAGCATGGGGGTCAGGCGGCGGGAGCTCTCGGCATCGCTTACCCGCGGCGAGAAGTAGAAGTAGCAGGCAAAAGCCATCAGCAGGAAAGGGAGCAGGCGCTCGAGAATGGCGGCGTCTATGGTCTGCACCGCCAGCGTGCCGATGGCCGCACCGATAAAGGTGCAGATCACCGCAGACCAGATCATGGCCCACTCCAGCAGCCCTTTGCGGGCATAAAACCAGGTGGCGGAGAAGGAGCCGAAACTGCTCTGCAACTTGTTGGTGCCGAGCACCAGCGCGGGCGGCATGCCGGTGGCGAGCAACGCTGGCACCGTCAGCAGACCGCCGCCACCGGCGATGGCATCAATAAAGCCGGCGACAAGCGCCACACCAAACAGGGCAAACAGGGTAACCAGTTCCAATTCCATCCATAGACCTCACGAGAGTGGGTTGCCCGAAGGGTCGAGCAACCGGAGCTAACCAAAACGACGTTGTGCGGGGGGCTGCACAGGCTGTCCGCTATCCTAGCGAGCCACTGACCATGAATCTAACGAAACAGTGGCAGCCAATTGATTCCTGATTTTCATTAATTTGAGCAGCCACACCCCTGGCCCAACCCTCAGAGGGCCCGTTACAGCGCGGGTGACGGGGCTTCCGCTTCCTTGATGGCCGCCAGCGCCTCGCAGAGATGATCCTCATCGGCACCGGGGAAACGGCTGACCCGACCGGCCATGTAGCGGCTGCTGAACAGATTGAACCAGTGTTGCAGTGCCTGCCCCGCCTTGAGCTCCCCCGCCACCTCCAGCACGCAGGCCGCCACTTCGGCGGTGCAGAGATGCTCATCGCAGTTGGCCACTCGCATGCCGTAGGTGGAGAGCGCATCGGGCTTGATGGCGAGCACCGGAAAACCGTCGAGATAGGGGCTCTTGTTGAACATCTTGCGCGCCTCGGGCCAGGTGCCGTCGAGCAGGATAAAGAGCGGCTTCTTGCCCGGTGCCAGCGTCACCTCGCCGGTAAGGCGGGCAGGCTCCTTCTCGCAGGCGGGAAAGACCACATAGGGCTGCCAGGCAGGATCGGCCAGCAGGGCCAGCAGCTCGGGATGGGGCTGGGTGCGCGACCAGAGAAAGGCCCAGGTGGTGTCCGGCAACACATCGGCGATCAGGCGACCGGTGTTGGAGGGCTTCATCGGCTCGCTGTCATACATCAGCAGGCAGAAACCGGCCTCGGCTTTGAGCTCGGGGCGCCACTCGCAGGCACACCAGTCCTCGCGCAGCTGACAGGCCGGACAGCGGGCCAGAGTGCCGCCACGGGCAAGAAACGGTCGGGTAGAGATACTCTTGCGCCAGGCCCGCAGGCGGTTGACGGCGTGATCAGGAACAGGCTTCATCTAGGTTCACAACTGGAGTCAAAACAGGAACGGCAACGGTACCAACATGTCACGGCGCCAGAGCGCCCGATAACAGGGGGGCTGCCGGAAAAGCGCAAGATTGTACCGAGTTACACGCTGGCGGAACAGCAATCCCTGCCCCTTTCGCCAGACACAGTGCCAAACCCCGTGCCCTTACGACCCTTGACAGCCGCGCAGCAGCTCCAGCAACAGGCTGCCATCGCGCAGTGCCTTATGCACCTGCACCGAGGTAGGCTTGGTAGGATCTTCGTAGAAGTGGGTGGATTCAATCTGTAGCCGCACCAGATATTCGGCGGGCAATTGGCTCGCCAGCGACTGGTGCAGCATGGGGAACAGCAGCCGATCGGCGCGGGTGATCTCGCCCCCCAGCAGCAACTTGCCCGGATTGAGCAGGCAGATGAGGTTGGAGAGCACCTTGGAGAGGCGGCCCGCCGCCTGATGGAGAATATCCTGACAGAGGCTGTTACCCGCCAGCGCCAGCTCGCACAACTCGCGAATGCTGACGCTCTCGGGCAAGTCGTGTTCCTGCATCCGCTCGCGCAGATCCCGGTATTGCGCCTCCAGCGCCTGATTGGTCACCAGGGTGCAGGCACAGCCAAAGCCGCCGCAGTAGCAGCGCTGGCCATAGGGTTCGAGCTGCAGGTGGCTGAGATCCCCGAGCAGCGCATTCTCGCTCTCGATGAGCTGACCATTGACCACCATGCCGACCCCGATGTCGTTGTGGACAAACACCAGCACCGCATCGGCACAGTTTTTGGCCGCCCCCCACTCACGCTCAGCCTGGATCCAGGTGCGCACGTCGCCACTCACCAGCACCGGCACATCGAACGCCTCCAGCAGTGTGGGCCCCAGCGGCCAGTTGCGCAGATCGTAGAAGGGGAAGTGCTTGACCATGCCGGAGTGGCGCTCTACCTGACCTGGCAAGCAGAGGGCGATACAGGCCAGACTGAGGGACTTTTTCGGCAGAAACACCTTGATGGCGTGCACCAGACTGCCCAGCAGATCGGCGCGTTCAACCTCGGTAAAGAGGTGGCGCTGGCGGGCAAGCGAGCGACCGGAGAAGTCAAACAGCGCCATATCTACATAGCCACGGCCAAGACGCATGGAGAGAAACTGGAAGCGGCGCTCGTTGATGCGCAGCAGGGTCTGACGACGGCCACGCCCCACCGAACTTTCGCCACAGGTCACCACCAGACCGCCATCAAGCAGCTCACGGGTGATCTTGGTGATGCTGGCAGGCGAGAGGCCGGTCAGGCGGGAGAGATCGGTGCGCGACAGCTCCTTGTGCTCTTCCAGGCTGGCATAGACCAGGCCGTAGTTGAGCTGCCGGATCAAATCGATACTACCTTTCACGATCTCATTCATAGGGTATGGGGCAAAAGCTGAAAAAAAGAGGCTGGCAATTTTCACACATTATTGGTCAATCCCCAAATAAAGTGCGGCCTGAACCGGGGTTCAGACCGCATCTTGTGGTTGTCATCACGCGTCCAGGCGGGATCAATAGCGGAACTGGGAGACCAGTTTGCGCAGCTTGTCTCCGGTGCTGGCCAGATCGCGGGTGGTGCTGTTGGACTCCACCGACGCATCGGTCAGCTCGCTGACGATCTGCTGAATGGCCACCAGGTTCTTGTTGATCTCCTCCGATACCGCATGCTGCTCCTCGGCGGCAGTCGCTATCTGGATATTCATGTCGTTGATGGTACTGACCGCCATCACCATGCTGTCGAGGGAGCTGGCGATGTGGCTCGCCTCCTGCACCGTCTCCTGGCTACGCTCCTCGCTGGCCTGCATCACATCCACCGCCTGCTTCACCCCACCCTGCAGACGTTGCAACATCTCGTTGATTTCCTTGGTGCTCTGCTGGGTACGGCCGGCCAGCGAACGCACTTCGTCCGCTACCACCGCAAAGCCGCGTCCCTGCTCACCGGCACGGGCCGCCTCGATGGCAGCGTTCAACGCCAGCAGGTTGGTCTGCTCGGCAATGCCGCGAATGACCTCCACCACCGAGCCAATCTTGGCGGTCTCTTGCGCCAGCTGTTCTATAACGCCAGAGGCGGTATGCACCTCCCCCACCAGCCGGTTGATACTGTTAATCGCCCCACTGACCACACCGCGAGCAGCATCAGACTCCCTGGCCGCATCGCTGGTGGCGCTGGCAGCATTGGAGGCACTGGCCGCCACCTCCTGCGCGGTGGAGCTCATCTCGGTCACGGCGGTGACCACCTGATCTGTCTCCCGACTGTGTCCCTGCATCTGGTGATCATAGTGCTCACTCAGATGATGCAGTTTCTCGACCGCGCTGAACAGATGATTGCTGGTATCCCCAACTTGACTCACCACCGACTGGATCCGCTCGACAAAGCGGTTGAAAGCGCTGGCCAATTGACCAATCTCATCCTGGCTCTGCACTCTGAGGCGCTGGGTCAGATCACCCTCACCGTCTGCGATATCATTGAGCGCTGACACGGCGTCCGCCAGTGGCTTGGTCACCCGGTTACCCACCACCACGGTCACCACCAGAGTGACACCGAGCATCAACAGGATCACCAGCACGCTGCGCTGCAGCGACTCATACATGTTGCTCTCTCGCTCCTCACGCAAGGTCGCCAGCTCGTTATCAATGTCGTCGATGTAAAAACCGGTACCGATCACCCACTGATACTTGTCGAGCATGATATTGAAGGAGAGTTTGGGTGCATCGCGGCCGATGGAGGGTTTGGCAGTCCAGTATTCGGTAAAGCCATCCCGCTGTTTTGCGGTTTGTACTATGTCCTGGATCAGCAATTTGCCCTTGGTATCTTTATCCTGCCAACGGTTTTTCCCCTCTAGCGAGGGATTGGTGCCATGCATGATCTGCACCCCGTTCAGGTCAAACATGAAAAAATAGCCATCGCTGCCATAACGTAGGGGTCTGAGGATATCCTTTACCCTCTCGCGGTTTTCCGGTGAGTCTGGTTGCGCGTACACCTTATCAATGGCCGATTTCGCCATCATGATATAGCTGCTGAGCAACTCCTTGCGCTCCTTGATAGCCTTCTCTTTCGCCACCACCAGATACTCCTCCAAATCGCTTCTGGATACCATGTAGTTGCTGAGATTAACCACTAGGGCCATCAAGAGTACGGGGACTGAACCCAGTAACAGGATTTTCTGCTTTAGCGTCATCATTCACATCCTTGCATCAGCTTTTTATTGGTTTGACTCATCCAATCAACAGTATAGAAGCTGGTCGTTAGCCCCTGGCTTTCGTTACAATTCCATTAAATCAAATCGGCCATTTAGCGAAAAACATGACTCTTTGCCTTTGCGGTTCCCATCTTTCTCTTGAATTGTGCTGCGGATCACTTCACCGCGGCGCTCCAGCCCTGACGCCCGAGCAACTGATGCGTTCACGCTATAGCGCGTTTGTGCTTGGTCTGGGGGAGTATCTGGTCCATAGCTGGCATCCGGCTTACCTTGGCGACCTCACCGCCGAAGAGCTCTCTCGCATCGACACCCGCTGGGATGGTCTCGAGATCATCGCCAGCCAGGGCAGCCCGGAGGATGAAACCGGGATGGTGGAGTTCAAAGCCTGGTTTCTGGAGGGAGATGAGCGCCACTGCCTCCATGAGCGCTCCCACTTCGTGCGTTATCAGGGGCGCTGGGTCTACACCCAAGGGGAGATCGATCCCCTGCCGCTCAAAACCGGCCGCAACGATCCCTGCCCCTGTGGCAGCGGCAAAAAGCACAAGAAGTGCTGCGGCTGACGCATCACACACCCACCAGACTCGGCAAACAGTGACAAGGGGCATCCAATGCCCCTTTTTTGTGCCTGTTATTCGACACCAGCCCACAAACCGATGCGATAACAAGCGTGACAAATGTCACATATTGCTCATTAACGCGCGAGCAAATGAGCGTTTGCGAGCGCAAATTTGGCCCATATCAAACATTCCCACTCAGAAGTAGGCCACACTGGCCTCATCTGGAAGAGATGAGACGGGCAACAATGAAAAGAATAACTACACAAGTCGTCATCATAGGCGGCGGTGCCACAGGGGCCGGCATCATGCGCGATTGCGCACTGCGCGGCATCGACTGCATCCTGCTCGAGCGCGATGATATCGCCGCTGGCACCACCGGCCGCAACCACGGCCTGCTCCACTCCGGTGCCCGCTACGCGGTGACGGATCAGGAGTCCGCCCGCGAATGCATCCAGGAAAACCGCATCCTCAAGCGGATTGCCAGCCACTGTGTCGAAGACTCGGGCGGCCTCTTCCTCACCCTGCCGGAAGATGACATCAATTTCCAAACCACCTTTATGGATGCCTGCGCCCTGGCCGGTATCGAAACCCGCCAGCTCGATCCCGGTGAAGCGTTGCGTATGGAGCCCAACGCCAACCCGGCGATGATCGGCGCCATCCATGTGCCGGATGGCACGGTCGACCCGTTCCGCCTCGCCGCCGCCAACGTGCTGGACGCCAAAGAGCATGGCGCGCGCATCTTTACCCACAGCAAGGTGCTGGGTCTGCTGCGCACTCAGGATCGGGTGCACGGGGTCAAGGCGATCAATACCCGCACCGGCGAAGCGTTCGAGGTGGAGTGTCAGGAGGTGATCAACGCCGCCGGCATCTGGGGCCAGCAAATTTGCGAATACGCCGATCTCGGCATCCGCATGTTCCCGGCCAAGGGCTCCCTGCTCATCATGGATTACCGAATCAACCAGCTGGTGCTCAACCGCGCCCGCAAACCGGCAGATGCCGACATCCTGGTGCCGGGGGATACCATCTCCCTCATCGGCACCACCTCCAGCCGCATCGATTACAACAAGATTGACCAGCTCACCGTCGAGCCCGACGAGGTCGAAGTGCTGCTGCGCGAGGGGATCAAGCTCGCTCCCATCATGGCCCGCACCCGTCTGCTGCGCGCCTACGCCGGGGTACGCCCGCTGGTGGCGGTGGACGGTGACGACACCGGCCGCAACATCAGCCGCGGCATCGTGCTGCTGGATCACGCCGAGCGCGACGGTCTCAAGGGCTTCAACACCATCACGGGCGGCAAGCTGATGACCTACCGCCTGATGGCGGAGTGGGCCACCGATCTGCTGGCCAAGAAACTCGGCAACAGCAACCCCTGCCAGACCGCCGAACTGAGCCTGCCCGGCTCGCGGGATCCGGAAAAGGTCTCCGCCCCCGGCCTCTCGGTGCCGGTCGAAGGCTCAGCCCAATACCGCCACGGCGAGCGGGTCATCGCCTTCTTCCGTGACAACCCCAAAGCCAACGCCCTGATCTGCGAGTGCGAAATGGTCACCGCAGGCGAAATCGAATACGCCCTGCGCGAGCTGGATGTGGACAACCTCATCGATCTGCGCCGCCGCACCCGTCTGGGAATGGGGCCCTGTCAGGGCGAGCTATGCGCCTATCGCGCTGCCGGTCTGATGCAGGAGTACGGCAAGGCTGACGGTCGTCAGGCCTGCGTCATGCTGCGCCAGTTCCTGGAAGAGCGTTACAAGGGCACCCGCCCGGTGCTGTGGGGCGATGCCCTGCGCGAGGCCGAGTTCACCTACTGGATCTACGAAGGGCTGTTTGGCCTGGGGGAATGGACGGCGCCACAACTGGTTGCCGATATCCCACGCGGCTCAACCAGCGAGACCACTCACAAGGAGAGCCGTCATGAAGTTTGACAATATCGTTATCGGCGGTGGCATGGCGGGACTCTCGGCCGCCCTGCGGCTGGTGGAGGCGGGCCAGAAGACCCTGCTGATGGCATCCGGCCAGAGTGCCCTGCACTTCTCCTCCGGCTCGGTAGATCTGCTCGAAAGCGAGGGAGATCCCCGCGCCGCCCTGCCCGCCTTTATGGCTGCCCATCCGGATCACCCCTACAGCAAAGTCGGAATGCAGAATATCGAAGCGAGTCTGGCCGATCTGCAGCGCCACTGCGCCGAGCAGGGGCTGCCGCTGGTTCGCTGCGAGACCAATCACCAGCGCCTGACTCCCATCGGCACCCTCAAGCGCACCTGGCTCTCCCCCGATACTTGCGCCTGTGTCACCGATGCGCCGATCCCGGACGTGCTGCTGCTGGCCACCCTCGAGGGCTTTCGCGACTTTCACCCGGCACTGGCGGCGGCCAATCTGGCGACCCATCCGCGCTTCGCCCACTGCCGCATTCTGACCGGCGAAATCCGCCTGCCACAGCTGGCCGAATTCAGCCGCAATCCCCACGAGTTTCGCTCAGCCGACATCGCGCGCCTGTGTGACAAGCATCATCTGGTGGCCGATCTGGCCCGCGAGATCAGCCGCATGGTGCAGGAGAGCGGTGTACCCGGCTGCCGCCATATCGTGCTGCCCGCCTGCCTGTCGCTGGGGCTGGTAGGCCCGCGTCTGGCGGAGCTGGAGCAGCGTACCGGCTGCACCATCAAGGAGGTAGCCACCATGCCGCCATCACTGATCGGGATGCGGATGCAGGAGGCGCTCAAGCGCCGCTTTATGGCCCTTGGTGGCACCTTCCTCACCAGCGAGCGGGTGCTGGGCGCCCGTTACGAAGGTGACCGGGTGGTCGGCGTACATACCCAGAATGGCGATGATCAGCTGTTCGAGGCGGACAACTTCGTGCTCGCCTCCGGCAGCTTCTTCAGCCGCGGGCTGGAATCCCGTCTGCGTGGCATTCGCGAGCCCATCTTCGATGCCGATGTGCTGAGTCTGGAGGAACGTGACGCCTGGGCCGGTCGCCGCCTGTTCGATCACCACCCTTTCATGGGCTTCGGGGTCAAGACCGACGACAAGCTCAGAGTGCTGCGTGGCGGCAAGCCGCTCACCAACCTCTATGGCGCGGGCAGTGTCTTGGCCCATTACGACCCAATTCGTGAAGGTTCCGGCTCCGGCGTTGCCGTTGCCACCGGCTGGCAGGCTGCCGGCCATATTCTGGGCGCGGCCCAATGATTACTACGTCCCATATCCCGTGTCTTCATCATCGCCGGGAGGAGAACTGACATGCTACTGGATCACGCCAACCAAACTTTCGATCAGTGCATCAAATGCACCGTCTGTACCGCCTACTGCCCGGTGGCCAAGGCCAACCCCGCCTACCCCGGCCCGAAACAGGCGGGCCCGGATGGCGAGCGGCTGCGGATCAAGAGCCCGGAGCTGTTCGATAGCGCCCTCAAGCACTGCACCAACTGCAAACGCTGCGAAGTAGCCTGCCCAAGCGGAGTGCGCATCGGCGATATCATCGCCAAGGCCAAGCATCAGTACAGCGGCTTCAAACCGGGGATCCGCGAGTTCGTGCTCTCCCACACCGATCTGATGGGCAGCATGTCTACCCTGATGGCCCCGGTGGTCAACTTCACCACGGGCCTCAAGCCGATGAAGCTGGTGCTGGACAAGGCGCTGGGGGTCTCATCCCATCGCGACCTGCCCAAATACTCCCAGGGCACTTTCCGCGGCTGGTACAAAAAGCAGAAGGCGACCCAGGCCAGTTATAAGCGCCAGATCGCCTACTTCCACGGCTGCTATGTCAACTACAACCACCCGCAGCTTGGCAAGGAGCTGGTGCAGGTGCTCAACGCCATGAACATCGGCGTGCAGTTGCTGGAGCGGGAGAAGTGCTGCGGCGTGCCGCTGATTGCCAACGGTTTTATGGACAAGGCCAAGCAGCAGGCGGCCTTCAACATCAAGCAGATGGAGAACTCCCTGCTCGGCAACGAGATGCCGCTGCTGGCCACCTCCTCCACCTGCGGTTTTACCCTGCGCGATGAATACCCCCACCTGCTGGAGCAGGACAACCACAAGGTGCGGGATCGCATCTCGCTGGTGACCCGCTTCCTGTGGAACGAGTTCTACAAGGGCAACAAACCGGCGATGAAGCCGCTCAATCTGCACATCGCCTACCACACCCCCTGCCACATGGAGAAGATGGGGGGCGTCATCTACACCCTCGAATTGCTGCGCGCCATTCCCGGGGTCAAGGTGACGGTACTGGAGTCCCAGTGCTGCGGCATCGCCGGTACCTACGGCTTCAAGTCGGAGAACTACCAGACCAGCCAGACCATCGGCGAGGGGCTGTTTGATCAGATCAACCGCCTCTCCCCCGATCTGGTGATCACCGACTGCGAGACCTGCAAATGGCAGATCGAGATGAGCACCAGCTTCCGCTGTGAACATCCGATCCACCTGCTGGCCCGGGCGTTGGCATAAGATGAGCGTGACCATATCCGCTGGTGTAAACCCCGAAGCCGGGGTATTCGTTGGTTCACCACCATGCCTTTGGGGCTGCAACCCAAACAGTATCTGATCCCGATAAGACCTGAGAGGAGCCGGCATTGCCGGCTTCTCTCATTGATGTTGCCGACCATCTCGCCCATCGGCGGAACGCCCGGCCCGTACAGACTGTAACCGACAGCCCTCTCAAAAAAGAATATTTATTCATTTATTATTTTTATACCCATAAATAGATAATTGATATGACAGATAACCCTGCATGCCTTGCCAAATAACACAGGCATACCTCAGGTGTCGCTCCGTCCCGCCACAGAGACTCATTACACTTCCAATATTCTGACTTTCTTAATAATTTAACCGGGATCTCATTTCTGTCTGTTGGTGCTCTCGGTAATTGATCTAGCGCAAGCCCCCCTCTGATAAATCATCATTCTTTTTACCAATTTGGTAATATCCAACTCGAGCAATCGCATAAAAATATGGGTTTTATTCACTAATAACAATGAAGCGGCCTGCCTGCTCCTGCTTGGCGGAGGCGAACCAATGCCCACATCCAGGATGGAACTGTCAGGTCTGGCAATGAGATCGATTAGGGAGTGATGATCGTGAGTTCACGCAACAGACAGATCAAACTGGGCCTCACCGCCCTGTTGCTGACCAGCTGGCTTGGCACCAGCGGCTGGGTACAGGCCGCCGAAGAGGCGCAAACCAAAGAAAAAGTAGAAGCACGCAATGAGCTGTTCGCCAAGGATCATGCCGATCAGTTCAAAAGCTGGCAGGCTACCCGCGAGAGCGAAGAGCTCGGCGACGCCCTGGCCGAAGACCCCAACATGGTGGTGCTGTGGGGGGGATACCCCTTTGCCAAGGATTACAACAAACCCCGCGGTCACTTCTATGCGCTGACCGATGTGCGTGAGACCCTGCGCACCGGCGCACCGAAAACCGCCGAAGATGGCCCCCTGCCCATGGCCTGCTGGAGCTGCAAGAGCCCGGACGTTGCCCGCGTTATCGAGGAGCAAGGTGAAGATGGCTACTTCAAGGGGATGTGGGCAAAAGGTGGACCGGAAATCGTCAACACCATCGGCTGCGCTGACTGCCACGACACCGCCTCGAAAGAGTTCAAGGAGGGCAAACCTGCCCTGCACCTCTCCCGTCCCTATGCCAGCCGCGCCATGGACGCCATCGGCAAGCCGTTCAAGGAGCAGGGGCGCTTTGATCAGCAGTCCCAGGTGTGCGGCCAGTGCCACGTGGAGTACTACTTCAGCGGCCCCACCAAGGCGGTGAAATTCCCCTGGGACAAGGGCACCACAGTGGAGCAGATGGAAGCCTATTACGATGAAATCGGCTTTGCCGACTGGACTCATGCCCTCTCCAAAACCCCCATGCTGAAAGCCCAGCACCCCGAGTACGAAACCTGGCGCGCCGGCATTCACGGCCAAAACAACGTCGCCTGTGTCGACTGCCACATGCCCAAGGTGCAAAACGAGCAGGGCAAGGTCTACACGGATCACAAGGTGGGGAACCCCTTCGATCGTTTCGAGCAGACCTGCCGCAACTGCCATACCCAGAGCAAGGAGATGCTGCAAGGGATCGTCAAGCAGCGCAAAGAGGCGGTGATCGAAACCAAGCTGAAGGTCGAGAAGCAGCTGGTACACGCCCACTTTGAAGCCAAGGCGGCCTGGGATGCCGGCGCCACCGAGGCCGAGATGAAGGATATTCTGCAGGACATCCGCCACGCCCAGTGGCGCTGGGACTACGCCATCGCCTCCCACGGGGTGCAGATGCACGCTCCCGAAGTGGCCCTCAAGGTACTTGGCAGCGCGCTGGATAAAGCCGCTGACGCCCGCACCAAGCTGGCGCGCCTGTTGGCCAGCAAGGGGATCAGCCACGAAATCGCCATCCCCGACATCTCCACCAAGGAGAAAGCGCAAGCGGCCCTTGGCATGGATATGAAGCAGTTCAACAGCGACAAAGCGCAGTTCCTCAAGACCACGGTCCCCGCCTGGGATGCCGAGGCCAAAGCGGCCGGACGGCTGGCACAGTAACGGCGCCTGCGGGCCCGGCGCCAAGTCGGGCCCGCAGCGGATGGAGGCTTCCTATGGGTGATTTAACGATGGATTTTTTACGACTGATGCTGATGGCAGCCATGCTGCTCACCAGCCTGCAGGGGCAGGCCGCCGATGCGGCAAGCGCGCCAGCGGCCCTCCCTGCTACCCACGACGTGGCGTTTTTGCGCAATCCCGACAAGGCCTGCACCGACTGTCATAAGGAGCAGAGCAAGGGGATGCACGGCAAGCATGGTCAGGCGACCAATCCCAACAACCTGGCGCCGGTCACCTGCACCAATTGTCATGGCCAACCCTCCCCCCAACACCGGGAAGGGGTCAAGGATGTGATGCGCTTTAGCCACAGCCTGAAGGATAAAGAGAGCATCAAGCTTTATCCCATCAGCGAGCAGAACGGGGTCTGCATGAGCTGCCACGAGCCCAAAGGGCTGCGTGAGGCGCTCTGGGCCCACGACGTGCACGCCACCAAGCTCACCTGCACCAGCTGCCACCAGCTGCATCCGGCCAAGGAGCCCATGGTGGGGATCCCGGAGAAGTCCCGCATCAAGCTCTGCGTCGACTGCCACAGCAAACAGCATGAGGCCAGCAAGGCCCAGCAGGAGCAGTCCAAATCGGCTACCGGCAAGGAGGCATCATGAGCTGCTCTCGCCGTGACTTTATGGCGGGCATGGGCGCGGGGGCCCTTATCATGATGACGGGGCCGGTGCGCGCCGGGGCGGCTACCCTCGCCCACAGCCAGACTATCGATGGGGTACGCTTTGGCATGCTCCACGATGAGACGGCCTGCATCGGCTGCACCGCCTGCATGGATGCCTGTCGGGAAGTGAACAAGGTGCCACAGGGGGTCTCGCGCCTCGAGATCATCCGCTCAGGCCCCATCGGTGAATTTCCCGACGCCGAGTACCACTTCTTTCGCAAGTCCTGCCAGCACTGCGACAACTCTCCCTGCGTGCATGTCTGCCCGACCGGCGCCTCCCATATCCGCAAGGAGGATGGCATCGTCGATGTCGACGCGGACCTCTGCGTCGGCTGCATGTATTGCCTCGCCGCCTGCCCCTATCAGGTGCGCTTTATCAACCCTGTGACCAAGGTTGCCGATAAGTGCGACTTTTGCCGCAAGACCAACCTCGCGGCGGGCAAGGAGCCAGCCTGCGTGGAATCCTGCCCCACCAAGGCGCTGGTGTTCGGCAATCTGGATGATCCGGATAGCCCCATCGCCCAACGGCTGGTGAAAGAGACCACCTATCGCTACAAGCAGGCACTCGGCACCTCACCCAAGATGTACCGCGTGCCCAAAGGGGAGGTAAAGTCATGACCATGCAAGCGGCATTTCACTTCCCTTCCCTCGTGTGGGGATTTGTCCGATCGCCATCTACCGCAGTAACAGAAGGAGGAATGGCTCATGTTGCATGACGCATTTCACTTCCCCTCCCTTGTCTGGGACTGGCCCATCGCTATCTATCTCTTTCTGCTCGGCATCTCCGCTGGCGCCACCACCCTCTCGGTGCTGCTGCGCCGCAAGGGGGCCGGCAGCGAAAGCGGCATCATCAAGGCGACCGCCATTCTGGCGCCGGCGAGCGTGGTGCTGGGGTTACTGATCCTCATCTTCCATCTGGCCCGCCCCTGGACCTTCTGGAAGCTGATGTTCCACTACCAGTTCGACTCCGTGATGTCCATGGGGGTCATGCTGTTTCAGCTCTATATGGCGGTGTTGTTCGCCTGGCTGGCGGTAGTGTTTCGCACCGAGATCGAGGCAATGCGCAGCCGGTTGCTGAAAGAGAAGTTCGCTTTTGTGGATGGGCTGATTGGCTGGCTCGCCCGCATCGAACGGCTGCTGGCACCGCTGTTGCTGCTGCTCGCCGTGCTGCTGGGGGCCTACACCGGCTTTCTGCTCTCGGCGCTCAAGACCTATCCGCTGTTGAACAACCCGGTGCTGCCGGTGCTGTTTCTGGTATCCGGTATCAGCTCCGGCATCGCCTCCACCATCTTGCTGGCAGTGACGATCTTCAAGGAGAACCATCACAGCCAGGGGGTGAGCTTCGTGCATCGCTTCGAGCGGCCGGTGCTGGGGGTGGAGGTGCTGCTGCTGGTCTGCTTCTTTACCGGCCTCTACTTCGGTGGCGGTCAGAAAGAGGTGGCGATGTGGGCCGCCATCGGCAGCGGCTTCTGGGCTCAGGTGTTCTGGGTCGGCGTGGTGGGGATCGGTATGCTGCTGCCCCAGTTGCTGGCCCTGCTGACCCCGGCGCCCCTGCGGGAGCGAAACGGCCATCTGGTGCTGGTCTGCAGTCTGACCCTGATGGGGATCCTGCTGCTGCGCTACTTCGTGCTCTACGCCGGCCAGATGACGGTAGTTTAAAAACCGGTTCACGCTCCTGTTGCGAGGCCGTGATCAAGGCTCATGTGCTGCTCGGAATCCTCATGTATTCACATACACTCAGGTTCCTGCGCTGCTCTTTACCTTGCTGACGACCTCTCACGACGGATCGTGAACCGGTTATTGAGAGCTGGGGATAAGCGCCAGCCACCTTCGGGTGACTGGCGCTTATTTGTTGCGATGAATTGTTGCTAAGAATGTGGATGTTATCCCCCAGCGCCGGTACGGTGCAGACGCTGCGGCATAACATAGACGAATAATTGACTGGAGGTTGTGTGCTGGCGGAGCTCGGCTATCTCTCACTGTTGCTGGCGACCGGGCTCGCCCTGCTGCAAGGGCTGCTGCCCTGGCTGGGATTGCGGCTCGCCTCACGCCCGCTGCTGGGCTGCGCAACACCGCTGGCCCTCCTGGTCGCGCTCCTGCTGTTGGCCGCCCTGCTGCTGCTCGCCAGCTGTTTTGGCCTCGATGACTTCACCCTGGTCTATGTAGCCCAACACGCCAACAGCGCCCTGCCGCTGGGCTTCAAGCTGGCGGCCGTGTGGGGGGGCCATGAAGGATCCATGCTCTTTTTCGTTTTTGCGTTGGGGCTGTGGGGCGCACTGGTGGCCCTTTGCTCCAAGCGGGTCGATCCGCTGATCCGCACCCGGGTACTGGCCATCATGGGGCTGATCGTCGGGCTGTTCGGCCTCTATACCCTGATCTTCTCCAGCCCGTTTGACCGCCAATTCCCGGGGCCGCTGGAGGGGCGTGATCTCAACCCCATGCTGCAAGATATCGGCCTTATCATCCACCCGCCCCTGCTCTATCTCGGTTACGTCGGCTTTGCGGTCAACTTCGCCTTCGCCATGGCGGCGCTGCACTCGGGTCGGCTCGATGGCGCCGTGGCCCACTGGAGCCGCCCCTGGGCGCTCGGCTCCTGGGTGTTTCTCACCGCCGGCATCGTGCTGGGCTCCTGGTGGGCCTACTACGAGCTCGGCTGGGGCGGCTGGTGGTTCTGGGATCCGGTAGAAAACGCCTCACTCTTGCCCTGGCTGCTCGGCACTGCCCTGCTGCACGCCCTGATTGTCTGCGAGAAGCGCGGCGCTTACGGCCACGCCGTGCTGTTGCTCTCCATCTTCACCTTCGCCTTGAGCCTGCTCGGCACCTTCGTGGTGCGCTCCGGGGTGCTCACCTCAGTGCACGCCTTTGCGGTGGACCCCAGCCGCGGCCTCACCCTCTTGTTGCTACTCGGGCTGCTATTGACCTGCGCCCTCACCCTGTTTGCCCTGCGTGCGGATATCCGCGCCCCCTATGCCCGCTTCGGCTTGCTGTCAAAGGAGGGGCTGCTCGGCGCCGCCATCCTGCTGCTCTGCGTGGCCTGCGCCAGCGTGCTGCTCGGCACCTTCTATCCCATGGTGTTCCAGTCGCTCCATCTTGGCTCGCTCTCGGTGGGCGCCCCCTATTTCAATACCATCTTCGTGCCGCTGGCCCTCTGCCTGATGGGGCTGATGACCCAACTTCCGCGCCTGCGCTGGCAGCAGCTTGCGCCACATTCCCGACTCAGCGCTCTGTTGCCGCCGCTGTTTGGCCTGCTTGGCGGCGGGCTGCTTAGCCTTGCCTATCTGGAACAGGGATCGGTTTCCGGTAGCTGGATTGGCCTTCTCGCCAATATGGTGAGCCTCTGGCTGATGGCCAGCCTGCTGCTCCCGCTCATGCAACCGACGTCGCTGCGCGAGCTCACCCTCAATCGGTTCGGAAGCTTGCTGGCCCATCTCGGGGTGGCGGTGTGTGCCCTTGGCATCGCGCAGGTGAGTCACCACAGTCAGGAAGGAGGCACAGTGCTAAGTGCCAACCAGCCCTATCGGCTCGGCGCATTCGAGTTTCGCTATGAGGGGCGCGAGCCGGTGATTGGCCCCAACTACACCGCCGAGCGCATCACGCTTAGCGTGCACAAGAATGGTAAAGAGGTGGCGCGGCTGACACCGGAGCGGCGCCACTACAGCGTGCGAACCATGAACATGAACGAGCCCGGGATCAAGTGGGGAATGCTCGGCGATCTCTACGTGGTACTGGGTGAGAAGATGGGGTCAGATGCCTATGCCATGCGGCTGCACCACAAGCCGCTGGTGCGCTGGATCTGGCTCGGCGGCCTGTTGATGATGGCGGGCGGCACCGTGCGTCTGCTCGCCCGTCGCCCCTTGCTTGCCTCCCGTTCCGTTGCGGTTGGCACCTCCCGTCCCCGGCTCGAACAGGAGGTGTTATGAGATCCCGCCTGCGCCTCTTTCTTCCCCTGCTCCTTACTCTGGGGCTCGGCACCCCGCTCTGGCTCGGTCTTGGCAACAATCCCTACAGCCAGGATGAGGCGACGCTCGGACGTACCCTGCCTGCGTGGCAGAGCGACAATCTGCTGGGTGGGAGTCCGATCCAGACCGCCAGCCTCAAGGGGGAGCCCTTTGTGCTTAACGTCTGGGCCAGCTGGTGCGTCAACTGCCGCGCCGAGCATCCGCTGCTCAGCGAGCTCGCGTCCACAGTGCCCCTCTACGGTCTCAACTACCGGGACAAGGGGGATGCAGCCCGCGCCTGGCTTATTCAGGCGGGCAACCCCTATCGCGCCGTACTGGCGGACCCTGACGGCAAACTTGCCCTTGAGCTCGGCGTATACGGCACGCCGGAAACCTATCTGTTTGATGCCGATGGCGCCCTGCTCGCCCGCCATACCGGCCTGCTCACCCAGAAGATCTGGCAACGCCAGTTTGCCCCCCTGCTCGACCAGGCGAGAGCGGATGCGCAGATCAAGGCCGCCACAACGGCACCCGCAATTGCGCCATCTATTGCGCCATCTATTGCGCCGTCTATTGCAACATCAGCTCGGGAGACACAGCCATGATGTGCCGCTCTCTTGCCTGCGCCCTGCTGGCCCTCGGCATGCTGCTGAGTGCAACTGCATATTCCAGCGGGGTCGATACCTATCAGTTTCGCCACCCCGAGCTGCAAAATCGGGCTCAAGAGCTGGCCCGCGCCCTGCGCTGCCCCCAGTGCCAGAACCAGAATCTGGTGGAGTCCAACTCCCCCATAGCCCGGGATCTGCGACTCGAAGTCTACCGCTGGGTGGACGAGGGACAGTCTGATGAGCAGGTAATCGCCCGCATGACGGAGCGCTTTGGCGATTTCGTCCGCTACGATCCCCCCTTCAAGGCCAGCACTGCGCTGCTGTGGGGCGGCCCCCTGCTGCTGTTGGGGCTGGCGCTGTTGACCCTGTTTCTCCGCCTGACGCGCACAAAGGCGCAACCCATCCCTGCCGTTAAGGTAATCGATGAGTTAATCCATCAACCCGCGGCCGATCCGCGCAACCAATTGAATTTGCTGATCATGCACGGGGAGCAGGCAGGCCTCTCCCCCGCCCAACCACTCTACAGGGAGCTGAGCGCCGCCCGCCTGGCCAACGCCATCCCGGCGGCTGAGCTGGCCTTGCGCGCGCAACTGGCCAGCCAGCATGACAATCGCGGCCGCCATCATCGGCACGGGCGGGCCCTGTTGCTGCTTGGCATCATGGCATGCGTAGCCGTTGCAGCTGTGTATCTGAGCACCGGCCGTTATCAGGCATGGCAGGCTTATCAGTCGCGCCCCGATCCGCTGGCGGGGTTGAGCCCGCGGGATCTGCAGGACAAGGAGCTGGGGAGTCTGCATCAGAAGCTTCAACGCAGCCCTGCCGATCTCGACAGCTGGGCGGCGCTCGGCCAGCTCTATCTCTATCGCGGTGAATATGACAACGCCCTGCTCGCCTACCAGCGTCTTGCTCTGCTGGAGGGGGGCGCCAGCGCGGCGACCCAGGCCGCGCAAGCCACCGTGCTCTACTATCAGGCTGGCCAGCAGCTGACTCCCGAGGCAACCCGTCTGCTGGAGAGCGCCCTCAAGCAGGACGCGGGGGAAGTGAGCGCCCTGATGCTGCTCGCCTCCGATCACTTCCTGCATGGCCGCTACAGTCAGGCCATTGCCCTGTGGCAGCAACTGCTCGATGGCGAGCGCCCTCGCATCAACCGGGCCGCGCTGATCGAGGCGATCCAGACGGCAAGCATAATGGGCGGGTAACCCCTTGATTGAAGGAGGGTAATCGTGGTGATATGGCGCCGCGACCACGCAAGTGGCTCAGCACTCTCTTTCAATAGACAAGGATGTCTGGATGCAACTCACCCTGTTAAACGACTCGGGCAAATTCGATGGGCTCGATGACACCATTAGGCACGTTTTTGCCGAGACGGCGCACAAATTGAATGCCTTGTTCGATCTCTCCCAACTGGATGTCACCTTCAGCCCTTTTGCCGAGGGGGATGCTCCCGACTCGGGTATCGGTGGCTGGGCCATCAACATGTATCGAATAGAACTCCAGCTTGATCTGGAACGGCCCGACATCAAAGAGGTGATCATCACCGAATTGCCTGCCGTGCTGGCCCACGAAGTCCACCATATCGTGCAAAAGAAGAACAAGGTGGACGCAGAAACACTGGCCGAGACCCTGATTTTTGAAGGGCTGGCCTGCCACTTTGAGCAGAGGTTCAATGGCGGCACACTCCCCTCACTGTTCAAGGAGTCTCATCACCATGACTGGCAATCGCTGCTGGCAGAGATGACGCCCCATCTATCCAGCAAGCAGTTCAACTACTTAGACTTTTTCTACTGCCGTGATAACCGGCCATTTCCCAAATATGCCGGTTACTGGGTGGGGTTCAATCTGGTGGCCAACTATCTGGCCAAAAATGGCCTGAATGAAATAGAGGTCATGGGTCTACCCGCCGAAGCGTATTTCAATTAACACGCCTTCATACTGTTCGTGGCGATTACAGAGCCCAAATCCGGAGAGAAGATCATGATCCCCATTCGCTGCAAGGCCGTCTCTGGCGTTGCCCTTACCACTGTCGATGGCGAAACAAAGTTGCTGGTGATGAAGCGGGTCAAGGGAGGCTTCTGGTGCCATGTGGCGGGCACGGTGGAGGCGGGTGAAACCGGCTGGCAGACCATTATTCGGGAGTTTGGCGAAGAGACGGGGATCAGGGCCACCGAACTCTACAACGGCCAGTATCTGGAGCAGTTTTACGAGGCGAGCCTGAATACGATAGAGGTGGTGCCGGTCTTTGTGGTCTATTGCCCGCCCAATCAGGCGGTGACCCTCAACGATGAGCACACAGACTATCGCTGGTGTTCCCTGGCCGAGGCCAAGGCACTGGTGAGTTTCCCCGGCCCGAAGGCGCTCTACGACCATATCTGGCACCACTTTGTCGACAACGCCCCCTCTCCCCTGATGCGGGTCGATATCCGCTGACCGCGCACGGCTTCCCCCTGTAAATGCAACACGCCCCCGGATGGGGGCGTGTTGTATCTAAAGCCAGCCGAGCGCTTTTGTTAGCCCAAGCAAATGGCCTACGGCCGCAGATTGCTGAAGAACCCCCTCTTTTTCAAAGAGGGGGTTCTTTTTTCGCTCGGCGTCATGGGGCTGCTCATTGGCTGACAAGTCGGCCTA
>NZ_JBSTYP010000013.1:0-93842 GCF_054052405.1 Aeromonas aquatilis
GGCGGCTTGTCAGTCAGTGAGTGGCCCCCTGGTGCCGAGCTAAAAAAGAACCCCCTCTTTGAAAAAGAGGGGGTTCTTCAGCAATCTGAAACGGGCCTCCACTGGAGGCCCGTTGGCTATTGATAAACCACGTTTTGGTGCTTATCCCTTGCGGGATTTGGGCCCCGGCAGTGGCGCCGTTGGCTGGCGGTAATCGCCATAGGGGAAGATATTGCGAAAACGCTGGGCCACCGGTTCGGGGATGGATCGGGAGAAGATCAGCTTGACCCCGTCACCATCGCGCTGCCCCACAATGCGACCGCGCACCGTGTCGTGGCGCAGGATCTGCTTGGCATGCTCAATAAAGGCGGGTGACACCTTACCCTGCTTGACCACTACCTTGCCGGGGGCAAGGCGGATCTCGAACAGGGCGCCACGCCCCAGCTTCATCAACCACCAGATCAGCGCAATCGCCACTATCAAGGAAATCCAGGCCATCTTCATCCCTCCCAAGCTCTTGATATAAGGCAGTATAAGCGGCCGTGCGTTCCGATTGTTTGGCGCCGATCACAGCCCCCGCCTCAACGTAATACCGCCTCTTTGCTCAGCAATCCTTGCCCCAGCCCACCAGCGTCTCGCGATAGAGCGCCAGCAAGGCTTCATCGCGCACCGCCACCCCGACCTGCTGCGGACGATAGGCTGCCCAGTCATCGTGGGAGTGGCGCTTGCCATCGAACTTTTGCAGGGTGTGGCCGATGGCCGGGCCGCTGGTGATAACCCGCACCGGCCCTTCGCGCAGGGTAAAGAGAGTCGGGTCAATGACATAGGCGATGGCGGACGGGTCGTGGACATGGCAGCCGGAGAGCCCCAGCTTCTCCGAGTAAAAACGCAGGTAGAAACGGCTCACATCCCACAGGAACTGGCCCGGCTCGCCCGCCTCGTCACGCAGCGCATCGAGATAGTCGCCGCTGAAAAAACTCTGCTGGGTCACATCCAGCCCGATGATTACCACCGGCCAGTCGGCGGTAAAGACCCGGTCGGCGGCATCGGGATCATCGTGGATATTGGCCTCGGCATAGGGGGTGACGTTGCCGCGATGGCCATTGATACCAAAAGCGCCGCCCATCACCACCACCTGTTTCACCAGCGAGACAATCTCGGGCGCCTGTTGTAGCGCCAGCGCCAGATTGGTGAGCGGGCCGATAGTGACCAGGGTGATCTCCCCCGGCGCGGCTTTCACCGCCTCGACAATATATTGCCAAGCGGGGCGAGGATCCGGAGCGATAGTCACCTCCCCCGCCTCCATGTCGCCAAAGCCGCTCGGGCCGTGGACTATGGTGGTGGGGCCGACCGGCTCGCGCAGCAGCGGGGCGGCAGCGCCTTTGGCCACATCCGCTTTCATGCCGTACTTCTGCTTGAGCCAGAGGGCGTTGTGGGTGCCATTGTCGATGGTGGCGTTACCAAAAACGGTGGTGATGGCGAGCAACTCGATGGCGGGGTGGGCCTCGGCAAACAGGATGGCCATGGCATCGTCGATACCCGGGTCGGTATCCAGAATGATTTTATGGGTCATGAGAAATTCCTACGGTGACAAACCCTGCGACAAAGGGGAGAGTCTACCCGGCTGACGGCCCCATATCCCGGCATGGGATCACAGACCGGGCCTTTGCTCCCGGCAGCGGGGGCGCTGCTGGCGACAATTAGCATAAAAAACGCGGCCCTGTTGCCAGCGCCGCGCCCTTTATCGTTGTTCGCTATCTGCTATCTGGCAGTGATCTGCCTGACCGGATCCTCAGTGCTTGCGATGCCAGCGCGGTGAGGTCGCCTTCTCCCCCCAAGGAGTGACGCAGGGGAGCAGTGCCCCTTCAATCACCATCTCGCTGCCCGCCAGCGCCTCAGCGATCTTCTGGTGCAGCACCCGCAGTACCTTGCCCTCGTACTCGGCCAGAGAGTGGCCCGCGGCAAAGAATTCCGGCTGATATTGCAATGCCAGCTTCTGGGCGAATTCGTAGGTGTTGAAGCAATCCGGCATCCGCTCAACCACATCTTCAAGCCGGGCCAACAAGCTGTTCAGTTCCCTGGTCATAGTGCTCTCTCCGTGTAGGTTAATAGCCAAAAACTACCCCTTATTAGATAAGCCACCAACGAGCAAACTACAAAAGTGTGGGGAGACACACAGTTCTCTCTTGCGTCCAGCTCGCGGTGAACAGGAGAGAGCTTGTCAGCTTTACATTCCGGTAACAAACAGCTAGATTTAGACCGACTAATCAGTCGGTCATTTTTCATGCGGAGAACAACATGGGTGCGGCGCAGCTTCAACACACTCCTGAGGATATCCTCGCCATCAAGCTGTCCTTGCCGGATCAGCTGGCACGGCTCAAGCGGGCGAGTCTGGCTCACCCCATGCCCACCCTGGCCGAGCGCCGGGCACAGCTGACCAAACTCAAGCAGGCGCTGCTCGCCCACAAGGGAGAGCTGTGCAAGGCACTGGCAGCGGATTATGGCCAGCGTAGCCACTACGACAGCCTGATCGCCGATGTGCTGCCCTGCATCATGCAGATCAACTACACCCAGAAGCGGCTCAAGCGCTGGATGCAGCCCCACCGTCGCCATGCCGGTCTGCTGCTGGCGCCCGCCAAAGTGGAGGTGCACTTCCAGCCGCTCGGGGTGGTCGGCATTATCGTGCCGTGGAACTTCCCGGTGATGCTGAGTCTTGGCCCCCTCATCACCGCCATCGCGGCGGGCAACCGGGCAATGCTGAAACTCTCCGAGTTCACCCCTCATACCAACGCCGTGCTGCGCACCATGCTCACCAGCGTGTTTGACGAGCACGAGATCGCCATCATCGAGGGGGATGCCCAGATGGCGGCGGCGTTCAGCTCACTGCCGTTCGATCACCTGCTCTTTACCGGCTCCACCATGGTGGGCAAGCTGGTGATGGCTGCCGCCGCGCCCCAGCTCACCCCCCTCACCCTTGAGCTGGGTGGCAAGAGCCCCTGCCTCATCGCCCCCGACATGCCGGTCGCTACCGCAGTCGAGCGGATGATCTTCGGCAAGAGCCTCAACGCCGGGCAGATCTGCGTCGCCCCCGACTATGTGCTGTTGCCCCGTAGTGAGGTAGAGAACTTTATCGCCGCCTATCGCAGCCACTTCAGCAAGCTCTACCCGCAGGGGCTCAACAGTGCCGACTACGGCGCCATCATCAACGACCGCCAGTATCAGCGCCTCGTCAGCTGGCTGGATGAGGCCGAGCAGGCGGGCGCCGAGCTCCACCCCTGTGGCAGCCCTGCCCGCGACGACCAGCGTCGCCTGCTGGTGCCCCACCTGCTGACCGGGGTGCCCCATCATTGTCAGGTGATGCAGCAGGAGATCTTCGGCCCGCTGCTGCCGCTCATTCCCTACGACACCCTGGAGGAGGCGCTCGCCTATGTGGCCGAGCGGCCCCGCCCGCTGGCCCTCTATCTGATGAGCTTCGATCCCGAGTTGCAGGCGCGAGTGACCCGGGAGACCCACTCCGGCGGCATGGCGATCAACGAGAGCCTGTTTCAAGTGGCGGCCGACGATGTGCCGTTCGGCGGCATCGGCGCCTCCGGCATGGGCCACTACCACGGCCACGAGGGGTTCCTCACCTTCTCCAAGGCAAAAACCGTGCTGACCCGCGGCAAGTTCACCACCGGCTCCCTGATCCATCCGCCCTACCACAGCTGGATCCAGAAGCTGATGATGGCCTTCTTCCTGCGCTGATGGAGATGACCATGAACCAGGCTATCCCGCAGCCACAAACCATGACCGACAAGCGCCGCCAGATCCTGGATGCCGCCCTCGCCCTCTGCGCCGAAGATGGCCTGCAGGGGGCCGCCACCGCCCGTATCGCCAAGGCGGCCGGGGTGGCCAACGGCACCCTGTTCCACCACTTTCCGAGCAAGGAGGCGCTGATCCTCGCCCTCTATCAGGATGTAAAAACCCGGATGGGGGCCGCCATCCATGAAGCAGACCCCGCCCTGCCGCTGTACGACCAGACCCGCCACTACTGGCAGCTGGCGATGAGATGGATGCTGGCGCATCCCAATGAGCTCAAATTCGTGCTCGGCTTCTTTCACTCCCCGCTGCTGGCCAGACCGGCCCGCAGCCAGATCCTGAACGATGCCCTGCGCTTTCTGCCTGCCCTGCTGGCAAAGGGGCAGGCCAGCGGCGAGCTGATGCAGGCTCCCGCACCACTGTTGCTGGAGGTGTGTCAGGGCCAGTTCCTCGCCTGCGCATCACTGTTTGTCGATCAACCGGAGCTGGGAGAGGACGACTACTGGCAAGCCAGTGCCTTTGCCCTCTTCTGGTCAGCCATCTCAGGAGCCAACCCCTATGACAACTCCGACCGTTGAATCTCTGGCCGCACTTGGCCGCCGCCTCTGGATCACCACTCTGCTCTGGGTGGTGGGTCGTACCCTCTGCCGCGCCGCCCGCACCGATGAGGCGGTACGCCGCGAATTGGCGCCGTTGCCGGACGGGCTGGCTATTCGCCTCGAAGTGGGCGGCATCGGCTACGCCATGAACATGCACAAGCAGGGGGGCCGCTGGTATCCCGGTGCGCCTGTCGCCCCCCATGCCACCATCCATCCGCTGCGGGTACGCTTCAAACACCCCAATATCGCCTTTCGCGCCCTGAGCTTTCGGCTCGGGGTCAATCAGGCATTTGGCGAAAACCGGCTGCTGGTGGAGGGGGATCTGACCGTTGCCATGCATCTGGTGCGGGGGCTTGAGCAGTTGCAGTCCCTGATCCTGCCCGCTTTTATCGCGCGGCCTCTGCTGCGCCACTATCCCGCCCCGACCAACAAACTTGGCCGGGCCTGTAACATCTATCTGGGTCTGGTGACCGGCTAACGCGCAAGGAGCCTTGAAATGAGCCGCTATTACGATTTCTTCTGCCCGGTCAAACTGCTGGCCGGTGAACAGGCGCTGGAGCAACTGGCCAGCGAGCTGGCAAGCCTCGGGGCCCGTCGCCCGCTGCTGCTGACCGACAAGGGGGTCAATGCCACCGGCCTTGCCACCCTGCTGGCCAATGTGCTGGCCGAGGGGGAGCTGCCGGTCGCCGCCATCTGGGACGAGATCCCGGCCGACTCTTCCACTGCCGTAGTGGAGCGGATCGCCAAACGCTATCGCGAGCTCGACTGCGACAGTCTGGTGGCGCTGGGGGGCGGCTCGGTCATCGACACCGCCAAGGCGGTCAACATTCTCACTTCCATGGGGGGTGAACACCTGCTCGACTACTCGGGCGCCGGTTGCCTGACCCGTCCTCTCAAGCCGCTGGCGGTGGTGCCCACCACGGCGGGCACAGGATCAGAGGTGACATTGGTTGCAGTGATCAAGGATGAGGCGAGCGGGCGCAAGGTGCCCTTCACCTCACCCTTCCTGCTGCCCCAGCTGGCGGTGTTAGACCCGCGCCTGACCCAGGGGCTGCCCCTCAATATCACCGCCGCCACCGCCATGGACGCCATGACCCACGCCATCGAGGCCTTTATCGGTACCGCCAATAACCCGGTGAGCGATGCACTGGCCCTGATGGCGGTGGAGAAGATCGCCAGCGCCCTGCCGCAAATCATCCACGACCCGCAAAACAAACAGCTGCGGCTGCAACTGGCGGAAGGCTCCACGCTGGCTGGCATGGCCTTCTCCAACTCCATGGTGGGGCTGGTGCACGCCCTCGGCCACAGTCTGGGAGCCCGCTGCCATCTGCCCCACGGGCTGTGCATGAACCTCTTTTTGCCCACCGTGCTCGACTACAACCGCCCCGAGGTGGATAGCGAGCTGGCCCGACTGCTATTGCCACTGGTGGGGGCCGAGCGATTTGCCGCTACCCCGGCCCATCAGCGGGCGGAGGCGACCATCACAGCTATTCGCTCCCTGCGCGACACCTTGTGGCAAGCGGTCAAGCTGCCGCGCACCATGAGCGAGGCTGGGGTAAGCGATCGCTCGCTACTGACCGAGATACGCGATCTGGCGGTCAACGACGGCGCTATGCTGTTCAATCGCAAGGACGCCGACCGTGAGCAGTTACTTACCTTGCTGGAGCGAGCCTGGGCCTAGTGGCTAATCGGCTACAACCTCACAAATAAACTGGAATGGCGCATCAGGATGGTGCGCCAACAATGAAAAGAGTTGATCAAAATCATCTTGGTTCTTTTTGCTCGCTCGGTTGTGGCTATACCAAATAGCCCCCGTATCCCCCATCCACAATGAGATTCTCTTGGCCAACAACAGCCGAATTTTTCTATTTTTACCTGCTGTTTCACACTGAGCCTTGAATTCAGGGCATGATGCATCGGAAATCGCAATCTGCCGCTGATCCGGGCTGTTCTGACTTTGAGCCAACACCTTCCGGGTAACTTTCAACATTACCGTGTCCATTTTTACCTCTTCCGAACTTGCTGATTATTGCCACATCGATTCGTGCCAAGATAAAAGCCAGAGAGCAAGAGCTGGCTCAATAATCCTGATAACAATCGATACATCATCCACTATCTGTTCTATACCTTGGCTAACAGTTATGTTGTGCCGAGAGACCCAACTTTATGCCAGAGGTGCCCACCATGAGCGACATCATCCATCAGGCCAACCAGCAGCAGTTCATCTGTACGGTGGAGGGGAAAGAGTCGAGACTGCGCTACCGGCGGCTCGATGCCAAGACCATCGACGCCTACAGCACCTTCGTGCCGCCCGAGCTGCGAGTGCAGGGGATTGCCGATCAGCTGGCACGTGCCTTCTTCAACTGGACTCAGGCGGAGGGGCTCACTATAGTGCCGAGCTGCCGCTACATTGATGTCTGGTTACGCCGCAATGCCAACAACTGAACCTCTGAACACCGTCCTCGAACAGCAATTCCAAGCCAAAACAGAAGCCCTGCTGCGGGCCGATCCGCAGCGGATGGCCTGCCTGCAAGCCGCGGCCGAGCTCAATCTGCCCGACTGGGCGCTGGGGGCCGGTTTTATCCGCAACCTCATCTGGGATCACCTTCACCACAAGGCGGTGCCCACCCCGCTCAACGATATCGACCTTATCTATCTCGATAAAGCCGATCCGCAAGGGCTGGCCGAAGCGGAGCACGAAGCCTGGCTCGCCAAACGCCTACCCGGCCAGCAGTGGGAAGTGCGCAATCAAGCTCGCATGCACACTCGCCAACTGGTAGCGCCGTTTGCCAGCAGCCTTGAGGCGCTCAGCCACTGGGTCGAAGTGCCCACCTGCATAGGCGTGCGCCTGAACCAGTGTGGCGAGTTCGAGTGGCTTGCCCCCTACGGCTTTGCCATCAACTGGTCGCTGCAAGTGAGTGCCAACCCCAGATGTCGTCAGGACAAACAGATTTTTACCCAGCGCATCAAGGAGAAACGCTGGCAGACTATCTGGCCTGACCTTCAGGTAAACTGGCCATAACCTGATTGCAATCTTTCGATAACCTTGGGCACACTAGGGGAAAAGCTGGTTGTAACTCAATGGGTTAAATAATGCGCGACTTCTTCTCTCTCGAACGCTGGCTACCGGGCCTCGCCGCCCTGCTGCATTACCAGCGCGCCTGGTTGATGCCAGACCTTCGCGCCGGACTCTCGGTGGCGGCTGTGGCACTGCCCGTCGCCATCGCCTATGCCGAGCTTGCCGGGGTGGGGGCCATCGTCGGCCTCTACTCCTGCATCCTGCCCATGCTGGTCTACGCCCTGTTTGGCACCTCCCGACAACTGATTGTCGGCCCCGATGCCGCCACCTGTGCGGTCATCGCCGCCGTGGTGACGCCGCTGGCTGCAGGCGACCCAACCCGTCACTGGCAACTGGTGATGACCATGACCGCCATGACCGGCTTCTGGTGCCTGATTGCCAGCCGCTTCAAGCTGGGAGTGCTGGCGGACTTTCTCTCCCGCCCGATCCTGATGGGGCTGCTCAATGGTGTGGCCATCACCATCATGGTGGGCCAACTCTCCAAGATCTTCGGCTTCACTTTCAGCGAACGTTACCTCATCGAGCGGATCGCCAGCGGGGCCACCTATATTACCCAGACCCATCTGCCGACCCTGGCCATGAGTCTGGTGGCCCTGCTCACCCTGCTGCTGGCCAAGCGCTACAAACCGGCATGGCCCTCCTCCATGGTGGCCATGGTGGTGACCGCTGCGCTGGTGTGGGGCTTTAATCTCGGCCAGTTTGATATCGCCACCCTGGGGACGGTGGGCTCCGGCCTGCCCGCGTTCCAGATGCCGGAATTTCCCCCCGGTCTGATGCGGGAGCTGGTGCTGCCAGCCCTTAACCTGGCCATGGTGAGCTTCGTCTCCATGATGCTGACCGCCCGCAGCTTTGCCGCCAAAAACGGTTACGAAATCGACGCAGACAAAGAGTTTCGGGCCCTCGGTATGGCGAACCTCGCCTCCGCAGTCTCCCAAGGTTTCGCCATCAGCGGTGCGGATTCGCGCACTGCTGTCAACGACGCCAACGGCGGCAAGAGCCAGCTGGTCTCTATCATCGCTGCGGCGGTGATCGCCCTCATCACCTTCTATCTGACGGCGCCGCTCAAATACATTCCCACCGCCGCCCTCGGGGTGGTGCTGGTAATGGCGTCCCTGTCGCTCACCGATTTTCGCGGTCTTTGGGCCCTGCGCCACTCCGATCGCTCCGCCTTCTGGCTGGCGCTGGTCACCTTTATCAGCGTGCTTACCATGGGGGTGATCCCGGGGATCACCCTTGCCGTGTTGCTGGGGCTGTTCCAGTTCCTGCGCAATGTGATGCGCCCCACTGACCAGCTGCTTGGCATGGATGACGAGGGGGTAGTACGTACCCTGGGGGACAACGAACAGGCCAAGGCGATCCCGGGTATTCTGGTCTATCGCTTCAACTCGCCGCTCACCTACTTCAATGCTCCCTATTTCAAGCGGCGGGTGCTGGCCCTGCTGGTGCAGGATCCGCGAGCCCCCAAGTGTCTGGTGATCGATGCGGTCGCCTGCTTCACCCATCAGGACATCAGCGTGATGAGCATGGTGGGAGAGCTGCACAAGGAGCTGAAACGGCGCGGCATCCATATGGTGATGGCGGGTCGCCACGGCCAGATGACCCACTGGCTCAAGCAGGCTGGCGTGCGGGTGGGCGACGAGGGGATCATCCTCTGCCCCGACATGTATCAGGCGCTACGCCTGACCCGCTGCTACCGCGAGCCGGTGTTCAAGGATGATGCGGTGGTGGAGAGCACCACAGATGCCATCCGCTCAAATTGGCCGCAGGATGATGCCCTGCCCGACTCGGCGCGCCTCACCCTGCCAAGCGAACAGGAGGCGGGCGCCACGCCTGCCTGACCCCTTGGCCTGCTCCCCTGGCCGGTGCAATCCTGCACAAGGATTGCACCGGCCTTGGCCTTGGTGTTAAATGCGCCCCCAGAGGGCACTCCCCCGTACCCTCCCAGCTGTTGGACATGCCATGCAATCTCAATCCCACGCAGGCCCGGGCACGCTTTTTGCGCTGACCTGGCCGCTCTTTATCGATCTCGCCCTGCACTTTCTGACCGGTGCCCTCAACACCTTCATGGTGGGTCATGTCTCCTATCAGGGAGTGGCGGCGCTGGCGGTAGGCAATCAGGTGTTCGATCTCGCCATCACATTGTTCAGCTTCGTCAGCATCGGCACCAGCGTGGTGATCACCCAGTATCTGGGGGCCGGCGATCGGGAGAAGAGTCGGGTGGTGATCCACACCGCCATCGGCTTCAACCTGCTGATCGGTCTGGTGGCCGCCATCGGCGTGATGGCGGGCGCCAGCACCATGCTGGCGCTGATGAACCTGCCTGCCAATCTGATGAGCGACGGGACGCTTTACTTGCAGATCATCGGTCTCTGCCTGTTACCGGAAGCCGCAGCCCTCTGTCTGGCAGCCACCCTGCGCGCTCACGGCCACACTCGTCAGGCGATGTATGTGACCCTGATCGTCAACCTCATCACCTTCGTCGGCAACCTGCTGCTGCTCTACGGCTGGTTCGGCCTGCCCCAGCTGGGGGTCGCCGGTGTCGCCATCAGCACGGTCGCGGGCCGACTGGTCGGCGTGGTGCTGCTGGTGTGGCTGGTAGCACACAAGACCGGCATTCGACTGGTGGTGCGCGATATCGTCCACCCCAGCCGGGAGATGCTGGGCAAGGTGCTCCATATCGGCCTGCCTGCGGCGGGGGAGAACCTCTCCTGGATGCTGCAGTTTATGGTGGTGACAGCCTTTGTCGGACTGCTGGGGGACAAGGCGCTGGCAACCCAATCCTACTTCTTCCAGATCTGCCTGTTTATCCTGCTGTTTGGCCTCTCCATCGGCCTTGGCAACGAGATCATCATCGGCCATCTGGCGGGGGCCAGACAGTTCGATCGCGCCTATCAACAGCTGCTCAAGAGCCTCAAGCTGGGGCTGGCGGTCACCTGCGTCATCGCCGTGGCGGCGGCCCTCAACGGCCGCACCATCATCAGCCTCTTTACCGATGATGCCGACATCATCACCCAGGTGGCGCAACTGTTTCTTATCAGCCTTATCCTCGAGCCCGGCCGCACCTTCAATCTGGTGGTGATCAACGCCCTGCGGGCCACCGGGGATGCCCGTTTCCCCCTCTACATGGCGTTGCTCTCCATGTGGGGAATTGCCGTGCCACTCTCCTATTTCCTCGGTATCATGCAGGGTTATGGACTGGTCGGTATCTGGCTGGCGCTGGCCTGCGACGAGTGGGTGCGCGGTCTGGCCATGTTCTGGCGCTGGCGCAGTCGTCGCTGGCAAAACAAAATTCTTGTTGAAACAAAAGCGGAATCACAATGAAGAAGATAGGACTCTTGCTGGCTGCCATCCTGCTCAGCCCCCTGGCCATGGCGCAAACTGCCCCTGCCGCTCCCAAGGCTCAAGCCACCCAGACCTGGTATGTGGCCCCCATCGTCATCGATGAAACCAGCGACGCCCAGAAGGCGCTGACCAAGGACTTCATGGCCCAGATGATCAAGACCATCAAGATCAACGAGTACCAGACCGGCAAGGCGGTGGGCAACACCAAAAAGCCCAAGTGGCTGATCCGCACCAAGCTGATCCCCGCCAGCAACGAGCCGCTGGTCGGCAAGAAGCACCCGCAGGGTCTCACCTACGGCAAGGGCAATCCGACCCAGGAGATCGTCGGCGAGCTGCTGATGAACGGCACCCTGGTGGCCCACATCGGTCAGGGCTGGCGTGAGCCTATCATCCCGGGGACTCCGGTGGCCGACAAGCTGACCATCGCCAACTATCGCTACGCCATCGGTGATCAGGCCAAGTCGGCGGATCTGGAGGAGCTGGCTGCCCAGATTGGCTTTGAAGCGGGCAAGGTGATCCACCGCGACGGCAAGCCGCTGCCCGAGAAGAAAAAGAAAAAAGAGCAGGCGGACGAAGAGAAAGAGTAACGTCGCTCGCATCCATAAAAAGGGGCCAGTCGGCCCCTTTTTTGATCCTGCTCCCTCACGCCAACACTGCCCCTGTTGTGACTCGTCGCACAGTTTGGCTCACCATTCAGATTGACAAATCACTTATCTTGTTTTGATTCAACAAGTTATAAATATCCCGCCGAATACTCCAAATCATTGCCCCCAAATCTGATCAGGATCACATTTATCCCCGGCACTAAGGGGTAGTTT
The DNA here is from genome assembly GCF_054052405.1 of Aeromonas aquatilis. NCBI lineage: Bacteria > Pseudomonadati > Pseudomonadota > Gammaproteobacteria > Aeromonadales > Aeromonadaceae > Aeromonas > Aeromonas aquatilis. The sequence goes on from NZ_JBSTYP010000013.1 coordinate 11,616, forward strand.
TGGTCTTACAGGCACAATCAAACGAAACCAAGGAGGCTCCATTACATGTTCCCAGAGTACAGAGAACTCATCTCGAAACTGAAGAGCAGTGATGTCCATTTCCAGAAGAAGTTTGACTTGCACAACGACCTGGATGCGGAGATTAGAAAGTTGGAAAAGCATCACGCCAGCGACTATAGCGCCGAGGTGAGAGATCTGAAAAAACAGAAACTCAAACTGAAAGAGGAGATATACGACATCCTCAAACAACATCCACAATAGATGCCTCGAAGAATATGCGGATAAGCAATTTATCCCCCAGCCCGGCCCACGCGCCGGGCTTTTTGTTGTTTCAGTCAATTAGTTGATACCCGAGCCTACCGATCTTGCCGGTAGTTTGTTACATTTTTCCCTTGGAATTCAGGGAATAACAGTGATGATAACATGAGCATAAAACGATCCTTTTATCATCTGTTGCTGCTTTGCCTGTTCGCATTGAGCCACCCCCTGCGGGCTCAGGAGCCTGAGCTGGAATTGTGGCACTCCCAGCAGGCCGGTTACGTGATCGACGAGGTGATCGCCCGCTTCAATCAGGAAGGGCATCACAGGGTGCGGGTCACCCAGATTGAACCGGGCAAGATCAAGGCGGATATCCTGCTGGCGGCTCAGGCAAGGGGGCTGCCCGATCTGATGCTGATCCCCTCCGATTTTATCGGCCTCTATCGCCAGATGACCCTCGCCACCCTCCCGGCCGAGTGGTTTTCTCCCGCGCTGATGGCCAGCGCCCTGCGTTATGTCACCCTAGATCGGCAACGCTGGGGCATGCCCATGATGCAGGGCAACCATCTGATGCTGTTTTACAACAAGGCGCTGGTCTCGACTCCGGTGACCCAATGGCAGCAACTGGCTGCCATCACCCCGGCCCTCAAGGCCAAGGGGGTCTACCCCGTCAGCTGGCCCTATCACGACATGTACTATTTCGCCGCCTTTTTACACACCTTTGGCGGCTCGCCGGTGACCGAAGGGCGCATCACCCTCGACAGCCCGGCCATGGTGCAGGCACTGGAGGCCTACCGCACCGTCGCCAGCGAACAGTGGGTCGATCCCGAGTGCGACTATGACACCGCCCTCGCCCGCTTCAATGAGGGCAAGAGCGCCTACCTCATCAACGGGGACTGGGCCTTCAATGATCTGGTGAAGAACATGGGGGATAAGCTGGGCGTTGCCCTGCTGCCCCGCTGGCAAAGCCATCCCATGCACTCCATGAGCGGCGCCTACGTGATGGGAGCCTCCCGCTGGGCGATGGATGATGAGGATCGCCAGCCCGTCATCAAGGCACTGATGGCCTTTATCCAGCGTCAGGATATTCAGCAGTTCATCTATCAGCAGGGGGCGCTGCTGCCGGTCAATCAGCAGGCTTTTACCGCCATCAACCGCCGTCCCACGCCTCAGGAAAAAGTGCTGCTGGAACAGTTCACCCTCAGTACCCCCATGCCCTCCGACAGCGCCATGTCCATCACCTGGCAAGCGATGGAGAAAGGGTTCGAGCGCTTTAAAGAAGGGATCAGTGCCGCCGACACCGCCCGCTATATGCAGCAGCTGGCCGATCAGCAGTACCGGCAGGTCAAAACACCATGAAACATCGCACCTTTCGGCTCGGCCCGACCCTCATCATCATCCTGTTCACCGTCGCCCTGCTGCCGGCACTGCTGGCCAGCACTGTGTTGCTGATCCGCCAGCACCAGATCATCGCCCAGAGCGAGCAGTCGCAGCTGGAGCGAGCCCTCACCAGCATGACCCGCGAAGCCCGCTTTCGCAGCGAGATGATCGGCACCCAGATCAATCAGCTCAGCCAGGATCGGGTGCTCCATCAGGCCCTCGACAACTTTCTCTTCTCCAGCCATGCCCGGCTGGCGCTGGCCACCTTTGTCAAATCCAACAGTCTGCTCACCTCGGCCTACCTCATCGATGACAAGGGGTTGGTGGTGGAGTACATCAATGGCCAGGCCTCCCACCTCGAGTCGAGCAACCTGATGCCGCAGCTGATGGCCTGGGGCAAGACCCGCGAGGCAAAACAGGGCAAGCATCTGCTGCTGTCCGTCGATGATCCCGTGCTGGTCGACGACATGGAGCAAAACCGCAGCGGTGGGCTGGCGCTGGTAGCCCCCATCTATCGCAACCACCAGCGCGCTGGGGTGATGCAGACCCCTTCCGGCTTCGTGATGGCCATCCTCCCCTGGCGGCAGATGGCCCAGTTGCTGGAACCCTATCTCAAGGGGAGCGAATATCTGGTGATCTCCCAGGGCGAGAACCGTCTCTACGAAGGGGCTCACCAGAGCGCCAACGCCATGGATGACAGGGAGCCAAGCAAGTTGGCGCAGCCCCTGGCCATTGGCTGGCCCCAGCTGGAGCAAGAGATCACCCCCACCATCACCCTCTACAGCTACAGCAATGACAGGGTCAGCGAGCTCAATAAATCCCAGCAGTTGCTCACCATCAGCATCGTCGTCATGTTGCTGCTGGTGGCCATCGGCTGTGTCTGGCTTACCCGCTGGCTCACTCGCCCCCTGCGCTCGCTGGCCGCGCTGGTGCGCAGCTATGGCAAGGGCAACTACCAGCAACGGCAGGCGCCGCTGCGCTTTGTGGAGTACGACGAGGTGCGCCAGTTGCTGCAGGAGATGGCCTACACCATCTCGGATCAGGTGCGGGCGCTCTATCAACAAAATGAACAGCTGCAGCAGGCCAATAGCGAGAAAGAGGCCTTCAACCAGCGGCTGCTCGGTTTCAACGACGAACTGGAGCAAGAGGTCGCCTCGCAAACCACCGCCCTGCGCTCGGCCCTGAGCCGGGAGGAGCGCAGCCGCCATATCCTGCAGTCCTGGCTGCAGTTCGGTCTGCACCAGCAGCTGGATGTGGATATTGCCGAGCTGGCCAGCTCCGCCCTGCTGCAACTCTCCCAGCTCTATCCCGGCCACCGCTGGGGGCTGGTGATCCGCCGCGATGGCCAGCCCCACTACTCCCTGACCCAGGGGGTCGATACCCCCTTGCGGGATGCCCTGCAGGAGAAACTGGCTCAACTGATGGATGAGGAGGTCAAACACTCCGAATGCCAGTGGGACAACGCTCTCTGGAAGATCATGACCCTGCCCGGCAGTCAGAGCGGTGTACTGTTCGGCTATCTGATGGTGAGCGCCGAAGGGCTGGAGTCCGAAGACAGGGCCATCTTGCGGCTGTTTGCCAAGCAGCTGGCGGTGGGCATCGAGGGACGACTCTTTACCGATGAGCTGGCGCGGGTCGCCCGCACCGACAACCTCACCGGGTTGCCCAACCGGCAGGCGTTCGAAGAGGCCTTCCATCACTATCAGGCGGTGCTGGCGCGCCATCCCGAGCGTCACCTCGCCCTCTTCATGCTCGATCTCAACGGCCTCAAGCGCACCAACGACCAGTATGGGCACGAGGCAGGCGACGCCCTGCTGATCCAGATGGCTCGCCAACTGCGCACCCTCTGCCGTCAGGATGAGAAGATCTTCCGTATCGGCGGCGACGAGTTCGTGCTGCTGGCGGAGGCGGATCACCTCGCCTGCCAGCAGCTGGCGGCCAGACTGAAGGCAAGCCAGCACCACGCCATCGTGCAGCATGGAGAGCACAACTTCCCGCTGCGTTTTGCCATCGGCTGGAGCAGCAGCGACCAGACTCCGTTGGCGGAGCTCAGCCGGGTAGCGGATGACGCCATGTATGCCGACAAGACGCGCTTCTATCAGCGGCAGCCATAAAACCGCAAGCCACCACGATTGGCGAGCCTTTCGCCAACGCCCTGATCAGCTCGCAAAAATGGCGCGCAACGCTAGACGCGACGCGGACCATGACTAAGATAGGGGCTCTTGATGTCTCGATTTGGAAGGGAGTAGGAAATGGAGTTAGTACTTGGCCCGCTGGAAGCCCGCGTCATCGGCTGTCTGATTGAAAAAGAGATCTGCACCCCGGATCAATATCCCCTCTCCCTTAATGCACTGGTCAATGCCTGCAACCAGAAGAGCAACCGCGAGCCTGTGCTGGATCTCTCCGAGCTCGATATCCGCGCCGTGGTAGACGAGCTGATCCGCAAGCGGCTGGTGGTCAACACCGCCGGCTTCAACGCTCGGGTGCCTCGCTATCAGCACAGGTTCTGCAACACCGAATTTGGCGAGCTGAAATTCAGTGCCCAGGAGCTCGGCATCGTCTGCGAACTGCTGCTGCGCGGCCCGCAAACCCCGGGGGAGCTGCGCTCGCGCACCAACCGCCTCTGCAGCTTCGATGATGTCACCGAAGTGGATGCGGTGCTGACCCAACTCATCGAGCGTGGCCCCTACGTGGTCAAGCTGCCGCGCGAGCCGGGCAAGCGCGAATCCCGCTACGCCCACCTGTTCAGCGGCGAAGTGGATATTCAGGCGATGATGGATGCCGCCCCCGCCGCGGCCTATGCCTCCCCTGCCGCCGACCGTCTGAGTGAGCTGGAGCAGGAGGTGAGCGAGCTCAAGAGCCGTCTCGCCGCCATGGAAGCGCGGCTGGCTGCGCTGGATGGCCAGGGCTGATCGCCTTTACCATCGCCAATCTCTATCAGGGAGCCGGGGCTGATGTCCCCGGCTCCCTGCGTTTTTTTATCGTGAGGAAGTGCCCGTGATCTCCCTGATTAAAGAGTCAGACCACCAGAAGATGCCCTGGAAAAACCAGCAGGGCACCACCAGCCAGATCCTCATCTCCCCCAAGGGGAGCAGCCTTGCCAAACTCGACTTTGACTATCGACTGAGCTCGGCCCCCATCAAGAGCGCAGGCCCCTTCTCCCCCTTTCCCGGCTATCAGCGCATTTTACTGCCGGTGAGCGGGGCAGGCTTTGTGCTCAACGGCCACCCCTACGCCACCTTCGAGGCGGCGCACTTTAGCGGCGATGAGGAGACCCACTGCGAGTTGCTGAAAAAAGAGGTGACCGATCTCGGGCTTATCTACCATCCGGATCGCATCAGCGCCAACGTGCGGGTGCTGAACCTCCCCTTCCCGCTGACCCTTACCCTCGAGCCAGAGAAGACCTACCTCTGTCACCTGCTGAGCGGCCAGCTGGCCGTGCAGGGCAAAGAGGTGGCCATCAACGAGACGTTGGTGGTGACCGGTGAAGAGAGCATTCACTTAGAATGCCAGAAGAAGACCGCCATCGCCTTCTTTACCCTGCAGGCCAAATAGCGCAAAAGTCGGCGGTGTGCAGTCATGCCACGCCACACACAAACAGCAGAGATGAAAAAGCCGGGAAATCCCGGCTTTTCTATTGAGGCAACCGGCTCGTGCCGGTCAGCACCTTAGTTGACCTTGAAGGAGCCCTTCATCATGGCGAAGTGGCCGGGGAAGGAGCAGAAGAAGGTGAGATCCTTGCCCGCCAGACCGTCGGTCTTGAAAGTGACGCTGCTGCTCTCGCCGCCGCCGATCAGCTTGGTGTGAGCCAGCACACGGGCATCGTCCTTGGGCAGATAGCCGTTCTCGGCCCCGGCGCTCATCCCGGCAGTCGCCACGGTCTGATAGTCGGCGGTGCTGGCCAGCACCCAGTTGTGACCCATGGCGGTAACAGGCAGCTTGCCGGTATGGTTCAGGGTGACCGTCACCTCCTTGCAGGTGGCCGGCACGCTCATCTCTTTCAGGTTGTACTGCATGGCATCATTGCCTTCGATGACCAGTGCACACTCATCCGCCAGCACAGGGGCAGCCAGGGTACTCAGAAACAGCAGGGTAATCGCCTTTTTCATCATCTTCTCCTTTGATTGGCAATGGATGGCAACGACTTGGCGGATGCGGTTAACGCTTCGCAAAGATGCTGTCTAAATCGACCTTCATTTTACTCAATTGTCTTCAATCGGCTATGGCTTTTGGCCAAAGCTGCGGGCCAGGTCACCAGACAGTGCTCTACTCGCCACTCTCTCCCTCATGGAGGAACGATACGACCCGCTCCCGCCACAGGTTCAAAACTGTTTAATTTATTCTGCCCTTTTCCCTCCGATTGGCCCCATCAGGGCTCGCCCGGCGGGCGCCCCTTGGCTAAGCTAGCGCCCCGATATGAACCTTCTCCAGATGAGAGCGCCGGATGATTGCGATAACCCCTGTGGCGGCCCTGCGCGGCCTGCTGCTGACCCTGCTGCTGGCGCTGGCCGGCTGCCAGCCCACCCCGCCTGCCCAGACCCGTATTCAGGGCAAGACCATGGGCACCTACTATGTGGTGACCCTGAGCGATAGCTATCCCGGTGGGGAGCCCGCCCTCAAAAGTGACGTAGAGAGACTGCTAGCCCGGATGAACAAGGAGATCTCCACCTACGATCCCGGCTCGCTCATCTCCCGCTTCAATCAGGGGCCAGCCAACACCCCGTTTGCCATCCCGCCCGCCATGGCCATCATTGTCCAGCAAGGCATTGATGCCGGTCGCCTGACCGACGGCAAGCTGGATGTGACCGTGGGGCCTCTGGTCAATCTATGGGGCTTTGGCCCGGACAAACGGCCGGTCAAGCGGCCCGATGAGGCGGCCATCGCCGCCGCCCGCCACAAGGTGGGCATCGACAAGCTGACCCTGACCCCGCTGGGGGATCACTTCCTGCTCGAAAAAACGATCCCGGATCTTTATCTCGACCTCTCCACCCTCGGCGAAGGGGCCGCCTCCGACGAGATTGCCGCCCTGCTCGAGGGCAAAGGGGTACACAACTACCTGATCGAAGTGGCGGGAGCAGTGCGCAGCAAGGGCAACAACAGCAAGGGTTCACCGTGGAGAGTGGCCATCGTCGAACCCTCCGATCAGCCGGGGGCATTTTCCGATATCGTCATCCCCAACGGCATGGCGCTCAGCACCGCAGGCAGCTATCGCAACTACTACGAGCTGGATGGCCAGCGCTACTCCCATATCATCGACCCCGCCACCGGCCTGCCGGTCACTCACAAGCTGGTCTCCGCCAGCGTGATCACCCCGACCGCGCTGGAGGCCGACGCCCTCGATACCGCCCTGATGGTGATGGGCCCAGAACAGGCGATGGAATTTGCCAAACAGCATCAGCTGGCGGTCTATCTCATCGTCAAAACGGATAAGGGGTTCAAGGCCGAGTTCACGCCGCAATTTGCCCCCTATCTGGCAGAGAAAAAATTGTGAATCGAGGGCCCTACTGCGGGGCCCTCTCATTTCGTCTGGCATTTAGCCCGTGACGGCGACAGGACAATGTATGCAAACGGCAACTTGGCCAATTGCCTCTACGGCTGCTTTGGTGGCACACTTTCCCTCATCAGCCCGTAGCGCCTCGACCCAGACAGATGCAGACACCTGAACAAGAGCCAGAAAAAAAGAGCCCAGCCAAGCCCCAACGCATTCTGATGGTCAATGAGCAACGCTCATTTCAGGTGATGATGAAGGCGATGCTGATCAATCTGGGGATCAGCAACATCACCTATTCCAATACCGCCGAGGATGCGCGGCGCCGCTGTCAGAAGGGCAGTTTCGACATCTATCTCATCGATTACGATCTGGGGATCGGCGAAAACGGTCGCCAGCTGCTCGAGAGCTTGCGCGACAAAGATCTGATCCCACCCCAGAGCGTGGTGATCATGGTGAGTGGCGACAGCTCCCGCGCCATGGTGCTGAGCGCGCTGGAAGCCGAACCCGACGAATACCTGATGAAGCCCTTCTCCCAGGAGCAGTTCTCGTTTCGCCTCAAACGCGCCCTCGCCCGGCGCAACGCGCTGGCCAGCGTCTTTAGCGCGCTGGCCGATGACAATCTGGCGGCCCTCATTACCGCCTGCGCCGAGCGGGCCGATGCGGTGCCCCGTTTTGCCAACTACTGCCGCTGCCTGCAGGCCGATACCCACCTCAAGCTGGGCCAGGCACAAGAGGCGCGCTCCCTGATGCGCCAACTGCTGGCCGGGCAGGAGAACAGCTGGGCCCGCCTGACGCTGGGCAAGGCGTGCAACACCCTGGGGCTCCACGAAGAGGCAGTCAGCCATCTGCAGGCGACCCTCAAAAATACCCCGCTGATGGTGGAGGCTCACCTCTGGCTGGCGGAATCCCTGCTGGCCCTTGGCAACGATGAAGCCGCCCAGCAAGAGCTCAAGCGGGCGGTGGATATCTCCCCCCAGTCGGTACAGCTCTCCCGCCGACTGGCGGAAGTGTGCCTGCAGCGCCACGACTACGCCCAGGCCAAGGATGTGCTGCTTGCCCTCATCGACCTGTCGCGCAACTCCATCCATCGCACCCCCCACTATCTGGGAGCCTATATCCAGACCCTGACCCTCTACGCCCTCAACAGCAACGACAGCTACCACATCGCCAATCTGCAAAAGCAGGTCAATTCGGCCCTGTCGCGCATCCGCGATTCGTTGATGATGTCGGAGTTCAACTACCCGGTGTTCGAGCAGATCTGTCAGGCGCGGGTGCAGATTGCGCTGGGGGAGCTGCTCAAGGGCAAGAAGATGCTCTATCGCGCCAACCAGAACTGGCTCGATGAACCGGCCACCATGCCCCCCGCCCTGCTAGGCGAAACCATCCTCGCCCTCTATCAGCTCGGCGAGTTCGAATATGCCGAAAGCCTGCAGGGGCTGCTGGCGGAAGACGAAGATCGGCTGCTCACCACCTGCATTCAGGCAACCCGCGATGACAAGACGGTGCTGGAGCGGCGTCAGCGCTACCAGCAGCTCAACGATCTGGGGATCAAGGCCTATCAGAGCGGCGAGCTGGAGCAGGCCCTCGGCCATTTCCGCGAGGCCCTGCGCCGCGCCCCCGCCAATACCGGTGCGGCTCTCAACAAGATCCAGGTGCTGCTGCAACTGATGCAGAAAAACCGCAAGAGCCCGGAGTTTGGTGCCGAGTGCAAAGAGACCCTGGACGTGCTCGACGGCATCCCCCTCAACCCGGCCCAGCAGGAGCGTTTTCGCAAGCTGCGTCAGGAGTTCAACCAGTTCAGCTAAGACGCCGCCACGCCCCCCTTTCCCCGCCTATGCTGAAACCAGTTCGGCAATGCGAGGGAAACGAAGATGGCGATGTGTCGTTATCTGGTGGCCGATGGCCGCCACTGCAGTGAAGAGGCTGGCGAGCACGATCTCTGCCACTGGCATGATCCCCACCATACCCATCAGGAAGCCCGCAGCGCCGAGGCGCTTGAACAGTACGTTCGCGCTGGCGGTCTCTGCCACGGCCTGCAGCTGTCACGGGCTAATCTGGCGGGTCTCAATCTGGTCAACAAGGAGTCCGATCAGGGATTTTTGTTGGAGCAGTGCAACCTCTATCGCGCCAACCTGCGCGGTGGTCACCTCTACGGCCTGCGCATGAAGGGCGGCAGCCTGATGAAGGCTGATCTGAGTGATGCCAACCTCCAGTGCGCCACCCTCGATGACGTCAATCTGCTCGGCATTCGCTGGCACAACACCCGGCTCGACAACATGCAGACCGGCAAACGGGTGATGCAGGATCGCAAGGGGCGCCGCGAGCGGGATCCCAAACAGGCGCGCATCTGGTTCAAGGAGGCGGAAGAGACCTACCGGGATCTGCGCAAAGCCTCGGAGGCACAGGGGATCTTCACCATGTCCGGCAACTATATCCAGCAGGAGCTCACCATGCGCCGGCTGCAACTGCCGTTCTGGTCGAGCCAGCGCTTCACCTCCTGGGTGGTCGATCTCTTCTGTGGCTATGGCGAGGCTCCGATGCGGGTGGTGCTCTTCTCGTTGCTGCTTATCCTTATCTGCAGCATCTTCTACTTCTTCTTTGGCCTCAATTTTGCGGGCAACCACCTGATCTATCGACCTGACGCCCCCCTTGAGGAGAACCTCATCTTCCTGCTCGAATGCCTCTACTACAGCGTGGTCACCTTCACCACGCTGGGGTACGGCGACTTCACTCCAGTCGGGCTCTCCAGGATCTTTGCCGCCTTTGAAGCCTTCACCGGCAGCTTCACGCTGGCGCTGTTTGTGGTGGTTTTCGTCAAGAAGATGACCCGCTGACGCCTCTCCCTGCCAAGCGGGTCGGCCACTGGTGCTGACCCGCGCCCCGAACTTGCATCCACCGCCGATTCCTAGTCCAATAGCCACTTATAAAAATGACATGAGCATCCCGGACATGAAGATCATCTCTTTCAATATCAACGGCCTGCGCGCCCGTTTGCACCAACTGCAAGCCATCATCGACAAGCACCAGCCCGATGTGATCGGCCTGCAGGAGATCAAGGTGCACGATGAAGCCTTCCCGCTGGCCGATGTGCAGGCCATGGGCTATCACGTAGAGTTTCACGGCCAGAAGGCCCACTACGGGGTCGCCATCATGAGCAAACAGAAGCCGGTCAAGGTGGAGAAAGGCTTCCCCACCGATGATGAAGAGGCCCAGCGCCGGATGATCATGGCCACCTTCGAGCGCGAAGACGGCTCTCTCATCAAGGTGATGAACGGCTACTTCCCGCAGGGTGAAAGTCAGGATCACGAGACCAAATTCCCGGCCAAGCAGAAGTTCTACGAGGATCTGCAGCACTACCTCGAGAGCAATCACACCCCGGACGACCAACTGGTGCTGATCGGGGATATGAATATCTCCCCCACCGATCTCGACATCGGCATCGGCGAGGCAAACCGCAAACGCTGGCTGCGGGATGGCAAGTGCTCCTTCCTGCCCATCGAGCGGGAGTGGATGGAGCGACTGAAAGGGTTTGGCCTGACCGACACCTTCCGCGCCGCCAACCCTACCGAGTGCGAGCGCTTCTCCTGGTTTGACTACCGCTCCAAGGGCTTTGACGAGAACCGCGGCCTGCGCATCGACCTCATCATGGCCTCCGATGCCCTCAAGGATACAGTGACCGAGACCGGTATTGACTACGAACTGCGCGGCATCGAGAAACCCTCCGACCACGCCCCCATCTGGGCCTGCTTTGCCTGAGGTCGCACATGTTAAAAGAGAGACGTAACTGATCTTGCCCAACCGCGACACAGCTTACGGCAGCACTCAATAGGGGCGTAAACGCCTGTCCAGACAAGGTGCCTCAGGGCACCTTTCTCTTTGCCTACCATGATGGGTGTTCCCGCACAGCACACACATACAGACTCACGCTCCCCTGCAGCAGGCCCTGGCTATTGCAGATCTCCTCTCTGCGTGACGATCTCGCTTGTTTTTTGACCAAACAGTCACCTCAATTGGTCATTCAAGCAGGTTAGGTTCAGATTGCAGTCCTATCATCTCTCGCTCAGGTCATAAAAACAGTTGTGTTTTTTATCATGAAGTTAATGATGTATATGGATAAGTGTGCTGAACGCAGCAACCGATATGGATCCAACAGGAGTGTGATGATGAAGGCGTCAAATGCCGGAAGATATGCTTACAAACGCAGCTTGCTCACTTTGGCACTGCTCAGTGGACTGACCGCCTGCGGAGGAGAAACGACCCAGACGGCACAGAATATGCCCGCTGTACCTGTGGTTGTTGCGACCGCCACTCCGACTGATGTTCCCCTGACCAGCGAGATGGTGGGAGAGACCGCCGGTTTTCGCGAGATTGAAGTGCGCTCTCGGGTCAGCGGTATCTTGCTCAAGCGCACCTATGTCGAGGGTCAACCGGTCACTGCCGGGCAAGAGCTGTTCATGATAGATCCTGAGCCCTACAAGGTGGCACTTGAGCAGACTAAAGGGACCCTGGCTCAGGAGCAGGCACGCCTGAACAAGGCGCGGGCGGACCGCGATCGTATCATTCCCCTGTTCAAGCGCCAGGTGGTAAGTCGCAAGGATTATGACGACACCATCGCCAACTACGAGGCAGCCGTTGCCAGCCTGCAAGCGGTGCAGGCCAAGGTGAAAGAGGCCGAGCTCAATCTCAGCTACACCCAAGTCACCGCCCCCATCGACGGTATGGCGAGCAAGAGTTCCCAATCCGAGGGTAGCCTGATCTCCACCAGCGGTGACAGCAGCCTGCTCACCACCATCACCCAGTACAACCCGCTCTACGTCAACTTCTCCTACTCGGAGCAGGATCGCCTCAACTTTGAGAACTCGGTGAAAAAGGGATTGATTGAGGCCAAGGATGCCACCAACTGGCGTACCTATATTCAGCTGGCCGATGGCTCTGTCTATCCCGAAGCGGGCAAGCTCAACTTCTCCGATAACCGGGTTGATCCACAGACCGGCACCATCCGTGCCCGCGCCATTTTTGACAACAAGGACGGCGTGCTGCTGCCCGGCCAGTTCGTGCGCATGACCATTGATCTGGGGACCCGCAAAAATGCCATCGTCGTGCCGCCACGGTCCATCGTTCAGTCCCAGGCTGACCGCATGTTGATGGTGGTGGACGCCGAGAACAAGGTCACTCCCCGCCCGGTCAAACTGGGCCCGGTGGTTAAAGATGGTGTGCTTATCGAAAGCGGCCTCGCCGCTGGTGATCGTTTTATCGTCGAAGGCTTGATGAAAGCCCGCCCGGGCGCCGTGGTCAAACCGGTCAGTGCAGACGAGATGAAGGCGATCACTGCCAGCATGGCTGGTCAGAGCCCGGCCAAGTAAGGAGTTCGTATGTTTTCCAAGTTCTTTATCGAACGCCCCATCTTCGCCAGTGTGATCTCAATCATCATTGTGCTGGGTGGCTTGGCGGCGATGCGGGCGCTGCCCATCGAGCAATATCCCCAGATCACCCCGCCTGTGGTGTCGGTGACCGCGTTCTACCCGGGTGCCACCCCGGAGGTGATCTCCCAGACGGTCGCCGCACCGCTGGAACAGCAGATCAATGGTGTTGAGCATATGCTCTACATGCAGTCTGGCTCGGCGTCCAATGGTCAGATGAACCTCAACGTCTATTTCGATATCGGCACCGATCCCGATCAGGCGACCATCAACGTCAACAACCGGGTCTCGGCCGCTATGGCCCAGCTACCGGAAGAGGTGAAAAAGCAGGGGGTGACGGTCAAGAAGAAATCGACCTCCATCCTGCAAGTGATCACCCTCCAGTCGCCAAACGGCTCGTTTGATACCACCTATCTCTCGAACTACGCCCTGCTCAACATTATCGACGAGCTCAAGCGTATCCCCGGGATCGGTGACACCACGCTGTTTGGCGGTACCGACTACGCCATGCGTATCTGGTTACGCCCCGACAGACTGGCCCAGTTGCAACTCACCCCGAGCGATGTGATCGGTGCCATTCGTGAGCAAAACACCCAGTTTGCCGCAGGCAAGATCGGTGCTCAGCCCACCTCGACCCCCATCGACTTCACCTACACGGTGCAGACCAAGGGACGGCTTGAGGATGTGAAAGAGTTCCAGAACATCATCGTCCGCTCCATGCCTGACGGCTCCAAAATCCGGGTCAAAGATGTGGCTCGGGTCGAGCTGGGGGGTAAGGATTACGATCTGGTCGCCCGCGCCAACGGCAAACCGGCCATCGGTATCGCCACCTATCTGCAGCCCGGCGCCAACGCGGTCGCGGTCGCCGATGCGGTGCACACCACCATGGAGAGACTCAAGGAGCGCTTCCCACAGGATGTCGAGTTCCAGATCCCCTACGACACCACAGAGTTCGTCAAAATCTCCATCGAACAGGTGGTTCACACCCTGTTTGAGGCCGTCGTTCTGGTGTTCGTGGTGGTCTATCTGTTCTTGCAGAACTTCCGTGCCACTCTGATCCCCTGTATTGCAGTACCGGTATCGCTTATAGGTACCTTTGCCGGCATGCTGGTGCTGGGTTTCTCCATCAACCTGCTCACCCTGTTCGGTATGGTGCTCGCCATCGGTATCGTGGTGGATGACGCCATCGTGGTGCTGGAGAACGTCGAGCGGATCATGCAGGAGAAGAAGTGCTCTGCCAAAGAGGCGGCCATCCTCGCCATGCAGGAGGTCTCCGGTCCGGTGATCGCCATCGTGCTGGTGCTCTGTGCCGTATTCCTGCCGGTCGCCTTTATGGGCGGCATGACCGGGGTAATGTACAAACAGTTCGCCATTACCGTGGCGGTCTCGGTCGCTATCTCCGGCCTGGTGGCTCTCACCCTCTCCCCCGCCTTGTGTGCACTTCTGTTGAAAGAGGGTCATCACAAGCCCGCTCGGTTCTTCGTCTGGTTCAATGAAAAATTTGACCAGTTGACCCGTGGTTATGTGCGCGGGGTCGCCTTCCTCAACCGTCGGGTCGGGGTGGCATTTGGCTTTATTGCCATCATGCTGGTCGCCATTTATGGTCTGTTCCTCAAGGTGCCGGGAGAGCTGGTACCGAACGAAGATCAGGGTTACCTCATCTCGGCGGTGATGTTGCCAGATGCCGCCTCCATGAGCCGGACCCAGGCGGTCGCGGATCAATTTGACAAGATGGCCATGGCCAACCCCAACGTGAAGGATGTGATCACCTTCTCCGGGTTTGACATCCTCTCCAACGCCATCATCAGCAACAGCGGCCTCACCTTCATCACCCTCAAGGACTGGAGCGAGCGTCAGGGGGCGGGTCAGGACTCCTTCGACCTGGCCAAGACCCTGCAAGGCATGAGCTTGATGGGATTGGCAGATGGCTTTGTTGCCTCCTTCAATCCGCCCCCCATCCAGGGGATGTCCACCACCGGTGGTCTTGAGGGCTATCTGCAAAACCGGGGCGCGGGCAATGCCCAAGCGTTTTCGGCAGAAGTAGAGCAGTTCCTTGCCGCCGCCAAACAGCGCCCCGAGTTCGCCAGTGTCACCTCGACCTATCGTGCCAACGTGCCGCAGGTCTACCTCGACCTGGACCGTGAAAAAACCAAGGCGCTGGGACTGCCGATCAATGCGGTGTTCGACACCATGCAAGCCACCTTCGGTCAGGTTTACGTCAATGACTTTAACCAGTTTGGCCGTACCTACCGGGTGCAACTGCAGTCCGAAGCGGACTACCGCGCCAAGAAGAGCGACATTCGCAACGTCTATGTCCGCTCCAATACTGGCGAGATGATCCCGCTCAGCAGTCTGGTCACGGTGCGCGATGCCACTGGCCCCGAACTGGTCGAACGCTTCAACATCTTCCAGGCCGCCAAAATCATGGTGCAGCCCGCCCCCGGCTACAGCTCTGGCCAAGCCATTGCAGCCCTTGAAGAGGTTGCCAGCCGCACCCTTGGCAACGATGCCAAGCTGGAGTGGACCGGTTCTGCCTATCAGGAGAAAGCCGCGGCAGGCAGTGCTGGTCTGGCGTTCGGATTTGGTATCGTGATGATCTTCCTCATCCTGGCCGCCCAGTATGAACGCTGGAGCCTGCCGTTTGCGGTGATCACCGCGGTACCGTTCGCCCTGTTCGGTGCCCTGCTCGCCACCTGGCTGGTGGGACTCACCAACAACGTCTACTTCCAGATCGGGCTGGTGACCCTGGTCGGCCTTGCCGCCAAGAACGCCATCCTGATCGTGGAGTTCGCGGTAATGAAGCACGAAGAGGGGATGAGCCTCATCGAGTCGGCACTGGAGGCGGCGCGCCTGCGTTTCCGTCCCATCGTGATGACCTCGCTCGCCTTCATCCTCGGCTGTGTGCCGTTGGTCACCTCCAGCGGGGCCGGTGCGGCAAGCCGTCACGCCCTCGGCTGGCCGGTCATCGGCGGCATGCTGGCGGCCACCTTTATCGCCATCTTCTTTATCCCGCTCTTCTTCCGGCTGATCATGCGCAGTTCGGAAAAACGGGCCTGAGCGTTTAGCTAAAACTCATCCAGCCCCTCCATCACGGAGGGGCTTTTTTATGTCGGTGAGTTACATCGCAAACAGATAGGCCTTCATCGCCTTGAGACGCACTGTGGCCGCGCCGATGATGTCGATAAAACCGAGCAGCGGATGGGGTTTGTGCGCCGAGATCCAGGCCGAACCGGTCGCTCCGATTGGCAGCACCACCCCTTCCGGCTCCAGCATGTCGAGTACCACGGTACGACCATGGCTGGACATGTTGTTGCCCACATGCTGGCGCACATGCTGATCACCCTGCATCGCATTCATCTGGGCCTCACCCGTACCGGTACGCACCGAGTGAACCCGCGCCCCGGATAGGCATCCACATAAAATTCGGCAAACTGGCCCGGCGCAATGGCCCGGTAACTCTGATCCGGAATACGGAACTCCAGAAACTTGCGCGAGGTGTCGTAGAGGTGCATGTTGCCGGTGCGCGACCCGTTGGCCAGATTGACCACCGACACCTGGCCGTCGAATGGTGCCCGGATCACCTTCTCTTCGTTCCGCCGCTGCTGCAACACCAGCTCGGTCCCGAGATTCTGCACCTGGGCATCGATCATCTTCACCTTGGCCTCGCTGGCACTCAGTTGTGCCAGATCGCCGTCGATCTGGGCCTGCAGCTGATCACGGCTCTGGATGCTGGAAAAACTGCCCAACTGGGTCAGCCGTGCCAGCTCCTTGCGATTGAGGGTCAGCCGCGACTGGATCGCCCGCTGCTGGCTCTGCTCGGCAATGGTCTGAGCCTGCTGGGCGGCAATCTGGTAACTCAAGGCCTTCACTTTGCCCTCACTCTCCCAGTCGGCGAGGGTGTAGATAGGCTGTCCCCGCGTCACCTGCTGGTTGTGGGCGACATGGATCTGGTCAATCTGATGAAACTGGTTGGTGCCAAGCAGCGGGCCCAGCACCGCATGGGGTGCCTTGACCGTTGCCGAATCAGTGAAATCCACCGGCGCCAGATGGCGGGAGGTGGTCAGCAACCCGAGGGCCAGCAAGGCCCCGATCGCGGTGCTCCAGAAACCGGTCTTGAGGTTCCAGGGCAGCACTTTCAGTTTGACCAGCAGCCAGACGATCAGGATATAGGGCAGCAGGATCTCTTTCATGATGTCTCCCCATCGTGGCGACCGCGGCGAATACCATGGCCGATGATCAGGCTCATCCGCTCGGCCAGCACATCCCAACGGGCAAAGGCGATAATGATGGCCAGCACCCACCAAGTCTTGTCGATAAACAGTCCTCACAGGGAGAGCGCGAACACCAGGGTGATATGCACCGACTCGGACAACTTGGCACGATGCACCGCGATCTCGTGCAGTTGCCACAGCAGATAGACCAGATAAAGCACCACATAGAGGGTAATCACGGTGATCACCCCCATAAAGATCTCGGAGTCGAGCAGTACCATGATGGCCGGCAGCGCATGGCTGAACTTGGCCGCCTCAACCGGATAGATGTGAGCCCCTTTAGAGAAGAAGATCACCAGAGCGACCGTGACCAATATAAACGTCAGGCGCCAAAGCCAACGTGCTAACGCAGAGGCAGGTTGTGATGACATTCGCTGTTGCTCCTCGAGTAAAGGATGATCAAACGGGTGAACCTCAAGGGCCACCCGGCGCATAACCCGCACCGAACGGTCACAGCCGGATCGGCGACGGGCAGGATGGAGAAGCCCCCAACCAGTGGGGGCTTGCAAGACTCACACCTCAGAACTGGTGCTGTACACCAATGTTGAAGAAGTTGAGGTAGCTGTTGTTATAGGTGCCGGAGATTTCCGGGCGGATAGGTCCGCCATCGTGGTGAACCGGCATATCCCCCAACCAGGCCAGGGTATAGCTCGCCTCTAGCTTGGTGGCCGGGCTCAGCTGATAGCTGGCCCCCAGCCCCCAGCGCCAACCCGCGCCCATCGGCAGGGTGACGGTACGGTAAGCATCGTCCACGGCGCTGCTGTCATAAGCGATACCGCTGCTCAGTCGCAGGGCCGGCGTCATGTCGAACTGGGTACCCAGACTGAGATGCCAGGTATCCTTGTAGTGCATATCAATGTTCTTGCTGTATTGCGCCGCGTTAACATCAATGTCACCGAAACGGGACCACTGCTGCCAGTTGGCGCTGGCCAGCAAGGCCCACTGGTCGTTGAGCTGATGATAACCGCTCAGGGTCACGGTCTGCGGGATCATCATATCGACGCCCAGACCACCGAGACGATTCAACGGCGCTTGAGAGAACAGCTGGTCTTCCAGCTCCCACTTCAGTTCGGAGAAGTAGCTCAGACCGATGCGGGAGTGTTGGTCCAGCTCGTAGAGCACCCCGAAGGAGGCACCATAGGCCCAGTCGCTATCGGAGAACTCACGCCCAGACAGCGGATTATTACCCCTCGCAGCGACCTCTAACGAGGTTTCAAGCGAGCCATGCATGGCAATCAGACTGGCCCCCACCGTCCAGTTGGAATCGATGCGATACGCCAGGCTCGGGGCGAAGGCGATACCGGTCAGCTTGGCGGACTGTACATAGCCACGACCCTCCCAACCATCGCCATAGTCGATACCCAGACCGTGGCTGCCAAACATACCGATACCGGCTACCCACTGTTCATTGATGGCATGGGTCAGATAGAGACTGCCCAGCGGCGCGGTCTGCAACGCATTGCCGCCGTTGTTGCCACCATTGTCCAAGTCCAACTCAAGGTCGCCGTAGACCACACCGCCATTGACCTGCAGCTGGGTGCCTTCCAGCATGGTCATACCGGCCGGGTTGCTGGCGATGGTCTCTGCCCCTTGGGCGCGGGCGGCAGCCCCTGCGTTGGCCAGCGCACTGTTGGCTGTGCTGGTTTCGTAGAGGGCAAGGCCGCCGGCCATGGCTGATGGACTCAGCAAGGCGGCAAACATCAGCGACAACAGTCGTGGCTGCATTTCAATACTCCTGAATAATGAACATGGGGCACCCGGCAGGGAGTGCATCTCGAACGTTGTTTTTATACGTCTGGCAATCAGCATCCGGGAGGCCAACGGCTTTATGCTGCACGTTCATGGCGTCACGCTATTGATGGGGTTGGCAAGCATGTTGTGAGGCCAGGATCCCTGCTGCAACCGGTATCCGGCAGCGGGAAACGCACCATCACGCAATAGTGGTGACTGATTGGGGAGCATCCTAACGGTATAAAAGGCAAGCTTCATTAGGGTTGGGCATACGCAATAGTTAAGAATTACTTAACGGTTTAGCATCAACACCTCAGCCCTGTTACACAGCGCAGGTCCGGGCCCCTCTTCTGCCTGCAGGGGATGGCGGATAGGCTCACCCTGAGCGGTGAGTGTAACCGTCTCTACGACAGCCGGTTTTTCCCTTCCCGGTTTTCCCGTTTGTGGGATGCAGTGCAAAAATGGCACCTCCATCCTCATCTAGAATCAGAGGGCATCATCCGGGAGTGATTTCATGCTGATCGAATGGTGGCTCTCTGCCACCCTGGCAAGCTCGACCCTGACGGCCTGCGGCCACCATGACTATCCGCCGTGGAACTGGCACGCGGACGGCAAGATTGTGGGCGTCTGTGCCGAGGTGGTGAGCACTCTCTATCAACGGCTCGGCCTCAAGGTCGATCTCTCCTATGTGGGGCCATGGGCTCGCTGTCAGCAAAAGGTGGCAGCGGGCGAGGTGGACATCAACATCTGTGCCCTGCGCAACGAGGAGAGATCGCGCTACTCCCGTTTTACCCAAACCCCGATGGCGATCAACGACATGGCGGTGTTTGTGCGCCAACCCAGCAACCGCTTGCTGCAACGACGGGAGGATCTGACAGGATTGCAGGGCGCCATGATGATAGGGGTCAGCCTCGGCAGCGAGCTGGATGGTTTTTTGCAAGACCATACCCGCATCCACAGGGTCAACTCCCTCAAACAGGTATTTGGCCTGCTGGCCAATGACAGGGTGGACTTCGTTCCTTATGGCCGCTCTTCCGGCCGACTGTTCCTGAGAGAAAATTACCCTGATAGCGGGCTGGCGGATCTGCTTTGGCCACTGCAGCGGGGCGAGCTCTATATTTCCGTCTCGCTCCGTTCCCCCCATCTTGGCACCCTGGAACAACTGGAACCCATGCTGCAGGCGCCGGGCATGGGCCAGTGGATAGACCAATTGCTGGAAAAATACAGCGACCTCTACCTGCAGCAGCAGCGCCAGCAGAAGCCTTGACCTTCTCCTCAAGGCAAGGTTTACAGTCTAACTATCTGATCCCGAAGGATGCCCGGATTGTCACTCACCCAGCTTGCTGCAAGATTGTCCTCTGTTGCTATGGCCCGGCTATTGCTGGCGCTGCTGCTTATCTGCAATCTGACCCTCTGCATCAGCTGGCACGGGGCGCAACCAGCGCTCGACACCTCGCCCCGACAAATGGCCTCCCAGCCCCACAACATGGCGATGAGTGGCGGCGAACCGATGGCCAGCATGGATCACCAATCTCCTACCGCGTCCCTCTCCTGCCATCTGGGGATGGGAGATGACGCCACCCCAAGCGGTGACTGCCAGATGCAGACCGGCGTCTCTGGCGCAGCCAGCGCCCTGCCGCTGTTTGGCATGCTGCTCTCCCTGTTTATCTTGCCGCTGTTGTTGCTGCCCATAGGGACGGCGAGCAGCGTGCTGGACAACTGGTTGCGGGATCCCTTCCTGCGATCCCGGGGTACCCATCCCCCCTCCTGGCCACGCCGACACCTGATGCTGTCGGTGCTGCGCCACTAGAAAGCGCTTCTCTTGCGGCAGCGGCAAGCCTCGGCTTGTCCGCTTTCTGCCGCCTTGCCTGACCCTGTGCCCCGGCCAAACCGGCCCGCTCACAGGGAGCCGTGCGCGCTGATACAGCTGCGCCCCGTTTGCCGCCAATCCCTTGGGTGATGCCTTGTCCATCTCCCATCCGGCGGCCTGCACAAGAGAAGAGATATCATGTCACTTGTCCCTGTTACCGGCCTTATCACCGCCAAAAACCTTGCCACTCAGCCACTAAGTGGAGGTGTGCGATGAGCCAGAAACTGCTGGTATCGGCCCTGCTACTTGCCCTTGGCGCTGGTGGCGGCTACTGGGCCGCCAAACAGACCTCCGATGGCGCAAGCGCCAAAGAGAAGACGCCCCTCTACTGGGTCAACCCCATGGATCCCCGCGACAAGCGCGATGCTCCGGCCAAGGACAACATGGGGATGGACTTTATCCCCGTCTATGAGGAAAAACAGGGCGGCTCACCGGGCACCGTCACCATCAGCCCCGAGATCCAGCAGAACCTGGGGGTGCGACTTGCCAAGGTGGAGAAACTGCCCATCCACCAGCAGATCGAGACGGTGGGCTACGTCGGCTATGACGAGGACAAGCTGGAGGCGGTCAACGCCCGCATGGCAGGCTGGATCCGCACCCTCGCCATCAAGAGCGAGGGGCAGCAGGTGAGCAAGGGGAGTCTGATTTACGAGCTCTACGCCCCGGACCTGGTCAACGCCCAGCACGAGTATCTGCTCGCCCTAGGCGTAAGCAACACAAAGGGCACCGCCAACCCCTTGCTGCTGCGCGCCGCCGAGGGCAAGCTCAAGTCCCTGCAGGTGCCGGCGGATCAGATAGCTGCCCTCAAGCGCAGCCGTCAGGTGCAGGAGACGGTGCGCATCTATGCCCCCAGCAGCGGTTATGTTTCCGAACTGAAGGTGCGCGAAGGCCAATATGTGGAGCCCGCCGCGGCCCTGTTCAACATCAGCACCCTCAAGCAGGTGTGGGTGAGCGCCGAGGTGTTCGAGCGTCAGGCGGCCCAGCTGAAGGTGGGGGATCCGGTCACCATGACTCTCGACTATGCCCCCGGTCGCAGCTGGCAAGGTAAGGTGGATTACCTCTATCCGACCCTCGATGCCGCTACTCGCACCCTCAAGGTGCGGCTGCGCTTTGCCAACCCGGACGAGTTCCTGAAACCCAACATGTTCGCCAAGGTGAGCATTCGCACCGGGCAGGGCGAACCCCGGCTGGTGGTATCGAGCGAAGCGGTGATCCGTACCGGCAGTCAGGATCGGCTGGTGTTGGCGTTGGGGGATGGCAACTTTAAGTCGGTGGCCGTCACTCTCGGCACCCAGTTTGGCGACAAGGTTGCCATCAAGGCAGGGGTAGAGGCTGGGGATAACATAGTCAGCTCGGCCCAGTTCCTGCTCGACTCCGAATCGGCCATCGATTCGGACTTCCAGCGCATGACGGCGGTGCGCCCCGCTCAGGTGTGGACCCAGGGCGAGGTTGAAAGCATCGATCTGGCCAACCGTACCCTGATGGTCTCCCACCAACCCATCCCCGAGTGGCAGTGGCCCGCCATGGAGATGGAGTTCACCGTCGCCGAAGGAGTCGACATCAGCAAGCTGGCCGAGGGACAGACCCTCCATCTGCAAGTAATGCAGGAGGGGGATGAGTACCGCATCACCACCATCCATCAGGAGAAAGCACCCGCTACTGACGGCGACGCCAAACCCGCAACGGATGAGATGGTGAAGATGGAAGGCATGGACCATAGCCAGCATCAGATGACGATGCCCGCAATGGAGAAGAAGTCATGATCCCTTCCATCATTCGCTGCCTGACAGGCAACCGCTCTCGGCTCTCTGTACTTGGTGAGAAAGGAGTTCAATCATGATCCCGTCGATTATTCGCTGGTCCATCGGCAACCGCTTTCTGGTGCTGCTATTGACCCTCATGCTCACCGCCTGGGGGCTCTGGTCGGTCAAACAGACCCCGGTGGACGCCCTGCCGGATCTCTCCGACGTGCAGGTGATCATCAAGACGGCCTATCCGGGCCAGGCGCCTCAGGTGGTGGAGGATCAGGTGACCTACCCGCTTACCACCGCCATGCTGGCGGTGCCGGGGGCCACTACGGTGCGCGGCTACTCCTTCTTCGGCGACTCCTTCGTCTATGTGCTGTTTGACGACAACACCGACCTCTACTGGGCCCGCGCCCGGGTGCTGGAGTATTTGAGCCAGGTTGCCCCCAACCTGCCCGCCTCTGCCCGCCCCCAGCTCGGCCCCGATGCCACCGGGGTAGGCTGGGTCTATCAGTACGCGCTGGTGGACAGAACCGGCAAGCACGACCTCAGCCAGCTCACCTCGCTGCAGAACTGGTTCCTCAAGTACGAGTTGCAGACGGTGGAGGGGGTCTCCGAAGTCGCCACCGTGGGCGGCATGGTGCGCCAGTATCAGGTGCGGGTCGACCCGGACAAGCTGCGTGCCTACGGCATCCCGCTCTCCCTTATCGAGACCGCCATCCAGCAGGGCAATCAGGAGACCGGCGCCTCCGTCATCGAGATGGCGGAAGCGGAGTACATGGTGCGCTCCAATGGCTATCTGAAGAGTGTCGAGGATCTGAAGCAGATCCCGCTCGGCACCACTGTGCGCGGCGCCCCGCTGCTGCTGGGTGACGTGGCGGATGTGGTCACCGGGCCCCAGATGCGGCGCGGCCTGGCCGAGCTCAACGGCGAAGGGGAAGTGGTGGGCGGCATCATCGTCATGCGCTACGGCGAGAATGCCCAGCACACCATCGACGGAGTCAAGGCACGGCTGGCGGAGCTGAAAAGCAGCCTGCCGGAAGGAGTAGAGATCGTCACCGTCTACGATCGCTCCGACCTTATCCAGCGCGCCATCGACAACCTCTCCGGCAAGCTGGTGGAGGAGTTCGCGGTGGTGGTGCTGGTCTGCCTCGCCTTCCTGTTCCACCTGCGCTCGTCGCTGGTGGTGGTCATCACCCTGCCCATCGCCATCCTGACCGCCTTTATCGTGATGCACCTGCAGGGGATCAACGCCAACATCATGTCGCTGGGGGGCATCGCCATCGCCATCGGCGCCATGGTGGACGGCGCCATCGTGATGATCGAGAACGTCCATAAACATATGGAGCGGGAGGCGCTCACCGACAAGAACCGCTGGCGCATCATCACCGAGGCGAGCATAGAAGTGGGGCCCGCCATCTTCTTCTCCCTGCTGATCATCACCATCAGCTTCCTGCCGGTGTTCGCGCTGGAGGCGCAGGAGGGGCGGATGTTCCACCCCCTCGCCTACACCAAGACCTACGCCATGGCAGCGGCGGCCGGGCTCGCCATCACGCTGGTGCCGGTGATCATGGGCTACTTCATCCGTGGCAAGGTGCTGGCGGAGCAGGCCAACCCGTTCAACCGCTGGCTAAGCCAGGGCTATGTGCCGCTGCTCAAAGCCGTGCTGGCCCGTCCGAAAACCACCCTGGCCATCGCTGCCGTGGTGACGGTGGCGGGCTTCTGGCCGCTCAAGTACTTGGGCTCCGAGTTCATACCACCGCTGGACGAGGGGGACATCATGTATATGCCCACCACCGCGGCCAATATCTCGGTGGGCAAGGCGCGGGAGATCTTGCAGCAGACCGACAAGCTGATTCGCACCGTGCCCGAGGTGCAAAACGTGTTCGGCAAGGCGGGGCGCGCCGAATCGGCCACCGACCCCGCCGATCTGGTGATGATGGAGACCAGCATCCAGCTCAAGCCCCGCGACCAGTGGCGCCCCGGCATGACCCCGGAGAAGCTCAAAGAGGAGCTAGACTCCCTTATCCGCTTCCCCGGCCTCACCAACGCCTGGGTGCCCCCCATCAAGACCCGCATCGACATGCTGGCCACCGGCATCAAGACCCCGGTCGGCATCAAGATAGCGGGGCCGGATCTCAAGGTGATCCAGCAGCTCGGTCAGCAGCTGGAACAGATCGTCGGCAAGGTGGAGGGCGCCTCATCGGTCTACGCCGAGCGGGTGGCCGGTGGCCGCTATGTCAAGGTGGACATCGACCGGCTCAAAGCGGCCCGCTATGGCCTCAACATAGCCGATGTGCAGGCGGTGCTCGCCACCGCAGTGGGCGGCATGGAGGTGGGCCAGACCATCGAGGGGCGCGAGCGCTATCCCATCAACCTGCGCTATCCCCAGAGCTATCGCGACTCGGTGGCGAGCCTCGAGCTGCTGCCGGTGGTGACGCCGAGCGGGGCGCGTATCGCGCTGGCGGACGTGGCGCGGATCTACATCAGCGATGAAGCCCCCATGCTGCGCAGCGAGAATGCGCGTCTCAACGGCTGGGTCTACGTCGATATTCGCGGCCGCGATATCGGCTCCTTCGTCGATGAGGCCAAGGCCGAGGTGGGCAAGCAGCTGGTGCTGCCGGCGGGCTACGCCCTCACCTGGTCCGGCCAATACGAGTACATGGAGCGGGCCAAGGCGCGCCTCGCCTACGTGGTGCCGCTCACGGTCGCCATTATCGTGCTGCTGCTCTATCTGGCGTTTCGCCGCTTCCAGGAGGTGCTGCTCATTCTCACCACCTTGCCGCTGGCGGTGGTGGGGGGGATCTGGACCCTCTGGCTGCTCGACTTCAACCTCTCGGTGGCGGTCGGGGTGGGCTTTATTGCCCTGGCGGGGGTGGCGGTAGAGACCGGCGTCTTGATGCTGGTCTACCTCAACCATGCCTGGGATGACCTGGTGGCCAGCGGCAAGCCAGACCAGGCGGGGCTGCACCGGGCGGTGATCCACGGCGCAGCCCTGCGCCTGCGCCCCAAGATGATGACGGTGGTGACCATTATCGCCGGCCTGCTGCCCATCATGTGGAGCCATGGCACCGGCTCCGAAGTAATGCAGCGCATCGCCGCCCCCATGATCGGCGGCATGGTGAGCGCGCTGGTACTGACCCTGCTGGTGCTGCCAGCAGCCTACTACTTGTGGCGCAGCCGCAGCCTTGGCAAGAGCGCCAACCCGCAAGCCGAATAACCCGATTTCACGCTCCATGTTGACTAAACGATGAGGAAACCATCATGAACTACAAGACACTGACCCTGACATTGCTGCTTGGCCTTGCCACCCACACCAGCCTGCAAGCCGAAGAGATGATGCACCATGAAGGGCACGATATGAGTCAGATGGGTGAGATGAGCGAACAGGCCGGAATGGTGATGACCAAGGGGGTCATTACCCGCCTCGATGAGGAGAGCGGCAAGGTCGGCATCAAGCACGAGGCGATCGAGAACCTCAAGATGCCCGCCATGACCATGGTCTTTCGAGTGGCAGATCTGGCCCAGCTCAAGGGGCTCAAGGTGGGGGATGCCATCCACTTTCATGCCGAAAGCCAGAGCGGCAAGCTCACAATGACAGCCATCCAGCCGCAATAAACGGCTCTGGCTCGCCGAAAAGGTCACGATAGACAGTGACAACGCAAGAGGGAGGCATCAGCCTCCCTCTTCTTTGGTCAACCTGTTCGTGTGGTCAACCTCTGGCGCGCGATAGCACTCAGCTGCGGGTTGCCAGCAACTGCTCCACATCCTCGATCACCTTGAGGGCCGCCTGCGGGCCGCCGCTGGAGGTCCAGAGCGACCCGTCCACGGCGCCAAAGCGCTTGGCCTTGATCACCGGCAACTGCTGGAACGCCGGGGTCTGCTCCGCCTGACGCATGGCATCCACCGCATCACCGCTGGCGCTCAGAGTGCCGACCACCAGCCAGTCAGCATCCAGCAGGTTGAGGGACTCCAGACTCAGGGGCGGTGAGTGGGGCGCGCCAGTCCCCTGTTGTTTGTCCGGACGCACCAGCCCCATCGACTCCACTACGCTGCTGGCGAACGTCCCCGGGTACATGAAGCTTGGCCCCTTGGGGTTCCAGCGCACTATGCTGATGCTCTCCCCTTGGTGTTTGGCCAGCTTGCTGCGGGCCTGAGTCAACCGCTCGGCATACTGCAGCAAGAAAGTATCAGCTTGCTGGTCGCGGTTAAGGGTGTGGCCGGCACGGCGGAAGCTGTCCTGCCACGGCTCCCCCCACTTGCTGGTCACCACGGTCGGCGCGATCTCCCCCAGCAAGGTCAGCAGCTCGGGACGGGTCTGGCCGGTCAGGATAAGGTCGGGCTCCAGCGCAATCAACGACTCCAGATTGGGGCTGTCGAGATCGCCGATCACCTGGATACCCATATCCGCCTTGCTCAGCAAATAGCGGGGCAAGGTGGGTTGCCCACGGCCATTGACGGCGCCGATGGGGGTCAGCCCCAGGGTCAGGGTGCTGTCGAGTTCCAGCTCGCTCAGCACCACCACCCGTTTTGGCTGGGCTGGCACCTGCACCTTCTGGCCAAACGCATCGGTCACTTCACGCATCTCCTGCGCCTGAACCAGCGGCGCGGCCAACATCAGGATGGCTGCTGCCAGGGCGGCAAAACGCTTCATCATCTCACTCCTTCTCGTTGCACGGCCCGGATAATCGGCCGCGTGAATACACTCGGTGGGCCCACAGAGCAGGCCCATATGACTCAACTCGCCGAACGCAGGGTGCGGCCATGTTCGTGGCAACGGGGCACGATAATGGGCGCCCCGTCGCCGGGGGCATGCAGAATGTCGACACTGGTCTGGTAGAGCCGGTCGATCAGGGATTTGGTCACCACCTCCCGGGCCGGGCCCATGGCAGCAATGGTGCCCTCGCCGATGGCGATCAGCTCGTCACAGTAGCGCGCCGCCATCGCCAGATCGTGGATCACCAGCAGCACGGTTTTGCCTTCGGCAGTGATGCGGTGGATCGCCTCCATCACCTCGGTTTGGTGGCCGATATCGAGGGCGCTGGTGGGCTCGTCGAGCAGCACCATGTCGCTGTCCTGGGCCAGGATCATCGCAAGCCACGCCCGCTGCGCCTGCCCGCCGGAGAGGGACGCGGCGCTCTGCTGCCAGATGCTTTCAAGCTGCATCCGCTCGCAGGCAATACGCACCATGCGGGCATCCTCCTCACCCCACTGATTGAACCAACCCTGATGAGGGTGACGGCCATACTGCACCAGCTGCTCCACCAGAATGCCGGCAGGCAGGGTTGGCCGCTGGGGCAGGTAGGCGAGCTCCCGCGCCAACCTCTTCATGGGGTAGCTGGCAAGCGGCTTGCTTTTGAGCAGGATCTCGCCGCGTTGGGCTTTCATCTGGCCGGATAGCAGCTTGAGCAGGGTCGATTTGCCGCAGCCGTTGGGGCCGACGATCCCCACCAGCTTGCCCCTCGGCACGCTGAAAGAGATGTCCCGCAAAATGGGGGTCTGCTGATAGGCGAAATGGAGGCGATTTACGGTGAGCGTCATCAGTCAGCCCTCTGGCGATCGTTAACAAGAAGAAACAGTAGCAACAGGCCACCGAGAATGCGGGTCATGATGCCGGTCGCCACCTCGTGGGGACTGGCCAGCACCCGAACCAGGGTATCGCTGGCAAGCAGCAGCAGGGCGCCGCTAAGCGCCGCCAGCCAGAGCGGCACCACCCGGTCTTTCACCAGCCAGGAGGCAAGAATGGGGGCCGCCATGGCGATAAAGACCACGGGACCGCCGATGGCTGTGCCGAGCGCCGCCACCAGAATGGCCTGCGCCAGAATGCCCAGTTGCACCCGATCGCCGTTGACGCCAAGCCCTCTGGCCATCTCGGGGCCAAAGCGCAGCACCGCCAGCGAGCGGGAGAGATAGACGATCCACGGACAGAGCAGCAGCAACAGGATGGCGATGGGGGTGATGGTGCTGTAACCCACGGCGATAAAGCTGCCCATATTCCACAGATAGAGAGAGCTCAGGTGCAGCAGGGCCTGAGTGGACATCACAAACTGGCCGAGCGCCTCGAACAGCTCGGAGAGGCCAATGCCGATCACCACGAACAGATAGCCCTGCTCACCCGGTTTGCGGCAGAGGGCATAGAGCACCAACGCCGCGAAGATGGCGCCGATAGGTGCCGCCCACCAGGGCCAGCTGCCCACAGTCAGATAGAGGGAGAAGACGATGATGGCCAGAGAGGCTCCGTTGTTGACCCCCACCATGTCGGGTGTGGCCAGCCGGTTGCGAACCAGAGTCTGCACCAGACAGCCGGAGAGCCCCATGGCGGCCCCCGCCGCCACCACCCCAAGGATGCGCGGCAGCCGGATCTTGAACAGGGTGAGCTGCTCAAGCCGTGTCCCCTCCCCCAGCAGGGTGTTGACCACCCCGGCAAAGCCGAGCTTGCCGCCGCCAATGCTCAGGGCCAGCAGAGCCAGCGCCAGCAGCGCCACGGCAAGCAGTACCAGCCAGCGCCAGCTTGGCAGATGGATCAGCAAAGAGCGGTTGCCTGCCCGCAGGCAGAGCATATCGGTAGGTGTTCGCATCAGCCCCTCACTTGACGGTCAGCAGGGTACGAAAGCCCCCGCGATGAACGATGGCGATCAGCACTGGTGCGCCGATCAGGGCCAGAATAACCCCGTTGGGCAACTCGAACGGCTGGATCAGCCAACGCGCCAGAATGTCGGCCAACAGCAGAAACAACATGCCGAACAGGGCGGAGAAACAGACCTGCACCGACAGTTTCACCGGCTCTACCAGTCGGCCACAGTAGGCGGCCAGAAAGCCGACAAAGCCGATGGGGCCGGCGATGGCGATGGCACTGGCGGTAAACAGGGTGGCGGCCAGCAGCACGCCAATTCGCACCCGGTTTGGGCGGATCCCCAGCGCCTGGGCCTGACTGTCCCCCATCTGCATCAGGGTCAGCTGGCGACAAAGCAGCAAGGTGATGACAAACGCCGCCAGCACGAAGGGCAGCACAGCGATGATGGCATCGAGATTGGCCGCCGACAGGGAGCCGAGGTTCCAGAAGCGGTACTGCTCCAGCACCATCTTGTTGGAGAGCAGCAGAAAGCTGGAGAGACCGCCGAAGGTGGCGGAGAGCGCCACCCCGACCAGAATGAGCTTGAGGGGGTTGGAGCGGCCAATCATCATGCCGAGTCCCAGCACAATAACGTTACCAAGCAGCGCACCGAGTCCTGCCCAGAGCAGATAGCCGTAGGCGGACTCCACACCAAACCAGGTGAGCCCCACCACCAGCGCAAAGACGGCCCCGGCGTTGACCCCGAGCAGACCGGGCTCAGCCAACGGATTGCGGGTCGCACTCTGCAACAAGGAGGCAGCCAGAGATAAAGAGGCACCGACCACCATGGCACAGAGGGTGCGCGGGATCCGCAAGGTATTGAGCACCATGGCGAGCTTCTCGTCGCCAGCCCAGCGAGCATCCCCCATCAGGTAGCCGAGCACCTCACGGGCACCATAGACGCCCGCACCGGTGGCGAGCGAAAGAGAAAGCAGTATGAACAGGAGGAACAATCCCAGCCAGAACAGCGAGGTCTGGTCTCTAAACACCCTTAACTCCTTATGGTGGCAATGCGCATGTTGTTGAAATACATGTGGTTGAAATAAAAGCCGTCACCCGAGGTGATGCCGTGACAACAGCGGAAGCCCGCCAATGCGGGCTCCCGTTCAGCCATTACAGCTTGTAGGCCACACCGGCATAGACAGTGCGCCCGTCGAGGATCTGATCGGCCTCGGTGGCAACCCAGTCACGCTTGGTATTGGTCAGGTTGTTGAGCCCGAACTTCAGATCCAGTGCCCGGGTGGCGTTCCAGACTGCCCCGACATCCAGGGTGTGGAATCCGGCGGTGGTCTCATAGGTGGTGCCGCTCATGCGCGGAACCGGAAGGATCTGGCTGCCGGTGTAGTTCCAGCCGAGCTGGGTACTCAGGCTCTCGATGACCTGCCACTCCAGCTTGGCGTTGGCGGTATGCTCCGGCGTCCGATAGAGATCCTTGCCGCTGGTCTTGTCCTCCCCGTCGATCAGGGTGACGTTGCTGGAGAGGGTCAGGGCATCGGTAATATCAAACCAGCCGCTCAGCTCCACCCCCTTGATGCGAGCCTTGCTGACGTTCTGATAGGTCATCACCGCCGGACGCCAGGTGGAGGTCCATGCCTCGCTCTGGATCTTGTCCTTGATATCGTTGTGGAAGGCGGTAACCCCGGCGCCCCAGAACGAACCATCGTAGGCGGTGCCCAGCTCGTAGCTGACGGCGGTTTCCGGCTTCAGATCCGGGTTGCCCACCACGGCGCAGCGACCGCGACAGGCGGCTACCGCATAGTCCGGGTTGGACTGGGCAATGGTCGGCGCCTTGAACGCCTTGCCAATGCCGCCCTTGACCACCCAGTTGTCAGTCAGGCTGTAGAGGGCATAACCACGAGGGCTGAACTCGGTGCCATAGGTCTCATGGTGATCGACCCGGCCACTCAGGGTCAACGCCAGATCGCCAAAGCCAAACTCATCCTGCAGATAGAGCGCGCTCTGGTTGACGCTGACATCGCCCCCCTTGAGGTTGACGTTATGCTTGAGTTCGGTGATGCGGTACTCGGCACCACTGGTCAGCAGGTGGCTGCCCAGATTGCCGCTCAGCTGGCCATCGAAAGTGTGGTTGGTCTGGCTCACATCGCCGTTGGTCTTGCTCAGCGCCGTCATCAGTTCGGAGTCATCAAACAGATCAACCTGCTCGAAGGCATAGCCGACCCGGCTGTCAAACTGATCCCAACGGCCGACGTGGGTGGCGTTGAGTCCCAGTCGCTCCATCTGCTGGATATTGCGCGGAGTCTGGCCGTAGTTGTTCCAGTGGGCCTCCCGATCGTCTTTGGCGTAGTTCATCCCCACATCCAGATCCTGACGATCATCGATCAGCCATTTGACGTTGGAGAGGATCCCCAGCTTTTCACGCTGCTCGATGGCATCGGCCTTGGGGTTGATGCTCTGCTCGCTCTGCCAGGCATCCCTGTGGTTCCCTTCCACCACCAGGTTGGCCAGCAGCTTGTTGTCGATCAGTGCCCCGCCCACATAGGCACTCGCCTTGTTGATAGTCCCGCCGTGACCGTCGGTGGGGTCGCTGAAGGTATAGGTAGCCGCCGCTTCGGTCTTCTCCCCGGGTTGGCGCAAGATGACATTGACCACCCCACCCAGCGCATCGGCACCGTAGAGGGAGGAGATGGGGCCACGGATCACTTCGATACGCTCGATGGCCGCCATGGGGATGGCAGAGAGATCGAAATCATTGCCATAACCGGAGGTAAGAGCATCGCGGGAGCTAATACGCCGGCCATTGACCAGCAACAGGGTGTAATCCCCCTCCAGCCCGCGCAACTTGATCTCGCTGCGGCCGTAGCTGGTAGCAGGGCTGATATTTACCCCCGGCAACTGTTTCAGAGCGCCGGTCAGATCATTGACATTGAGCTTGTCGAGCTCGGCCCGGGTCACCACAGAGACGCAGGCCGGGGCGGTCAGCTCGCTGTGCCGGGTTTTGGTCGCCGTCACCACCATAGTTTCATGAGCGGCGACAGGCGCAGTCCCCTGGGCCAGAACTGGCAGGGCAAAAAGGGACAACACCAGCGGATGCACTGCAAATCGCCGGGATGATGTACGCATCATCAACACTCCACATAAAACAACCAAAGCCAACACCACCGACATCCCTGTCTGACCTCGCCAGACCCGGTGCAAAGTGATGGAATTCATTGACATGAACTGTCGTCCATGCCCCATCGCCCCGAACATCAGTGCATTACGGCAGGGCCTGCATTGTGCTATGCCACTCGCAGCCATCAATAACAAAAACGCCGTGCCGACTGACATCGGTACGGCGCAATACTAAATGCAAATCATTTTTATTTGCAAGCAAGAATCAGGTTTTCTTTCGCATCCGCTTAATTATCCATCACATCGTGACGGGTCTGGTGATAGGCCTCTTCACTCTTGCCCCGCCGCCAGTACGGCACGGCGTAGAGCGACTGGCGATCCACCTCGAGCACGGAACGAAAATGGCGGCGCAGCGGCAACACCAGCGCCTCTTCCCCACCCAGCCAGAAGAAGCCGCCATCGCGCACCAGCGGCAGAGCAATCACATGCTCCAGCAGGCCGCTGGACTCGGGCTCGCCGACAAACCAGTGACAGCGAACCCCGACCGGCAGCGTCAACGGCTGAGCATCGGCCTGATCCGGCACCAGAATCGCAATTTCCCCTCTGGCATCGGCAGGCATCACCTCGCACATCGCCATGATGGCGGGCAAGGCGGTGAGATCCCCCACCAGGCAGTAGTGATCGGCCGGTTGCAGCATGGGGTTGGTGCCACCCGGCCCGGAGAGGATCACCTTCTCTCCCGGCTTGGCATGGGTAGCAAAGGCGCTGGCGGGCCCACCGTCACCGTGCAGCACGAAGTCGATATCAATTTCCTGCTCATCACGGCGAAATGCGCGGATGGTGTAGGTGCGGATCACCGGCTTGTCAGCCGGGTCACTCCAGCGCGGGCCGTTCGGGGTCATGGCAGGCAGCACCGGCTCCACCTGATGGGGCTGGGCCAGCATCACCTTGATATGGGCCCCACCGCAGGTAAAGGGATAGTCAGCCAACTCGCTGCCACCAAAGGTGATGCGACGCAAATGGGGGGTGATCTGGGTAATGGCTTTTACAGTCAGCAGACGGGGACGATTGGGAGGCAGAGATGGGGACACGATGGGGCTCCTCGTTGAGTGTGTCGCCCATGCTACACGCAAATAGGAATTACTATCAAATAGGATTCCTTCTCGTCGGCCACGGCGGGAGGGATATGCAAGAGCCGCGCGATGTGGTGCGGCAATCGAGAGCAAGAGTGACGTGGATGCAATCCAGCCTCATGATTATGCGAAGAAAGCCCTCGCCAGCGGTCACCGGAAGTGGCGGTTCCATTTGCTTATTCGACCATAGTTTTTCGAGATCAAATTTTATTTCCCAATAAGTTTCCTATCCTTAGTGAAGCAGTTAATGTAAGCACAGGATGCCAAACAGGATTGTATGATGGATGACCAAATCCTGATTATTGATGATGACGATCTCGCCCTCCCCGACGCACAGCAAGCGGGCTGGAAGGTGATGATTGTTGACGATGAGCCAGAAGTGCATCGCATCACCAAAATCACCTTGAACAAATTCGAGTTTGACAATCGCCCCATTGACTTTCTGCATGCCTATTCCGCTGCAGAGGCAAAGAAGCTGCTGGCCATCACCCCTGATGTCGCACTGCTGCTGCTGGACGTGGTGATGGAGGTCGACCACGCAGGCCTCGATGTCGTCAAATATGTCCGTGAAGAGCTGCAAAACAAGATGGTGCGCATCGTGTTGCGTACCGGCCAACCCGGCCAGGCGCCGGAAGATGACGTGGTCACCAACTACGATATCAACGACTACAAGGATAAAACCGAGCTCACCTCCCAGAAGCTGCGTACCCTGCTGCGGGCCAGTCTGCGCTCCTATCGGGATATCCGCACCCTGGAGAGCAACCGTCAGGGGCTGGAAAAAGTCATCGAAGCCTCCAAGGGGATCTTTGAGAAACGGGCCCTGCGCCAGTTTGTCGAAGGGGCCCAGGAGCAGCTCAGTGCCCTGCTCCATCTGGGGGAGACCCAGATCTACGATGTCAAGCAATACGCCTACGAGGTGAAGGATCAACTGCTGGAACCATTGCTACCCGGTCACCCTGCCATTCGTCTCACCGAGGCGCCGGAGATCCTGCGCCAGGCCATGGGCAATCGCAGCAATGTATACGGCACCAACCAGATGGTGCTCTACTGCCAGAACCAGCGCCACCACCTGCTGTTCCATATCGAGACAACTCGCCAACTCAGTCAGATCGATACCAGTCTGCTGACCCTGTTTACCGAAAACATCATAGTGGCGCTGGAGAATATCCGGCTCAATGAGGTGATTGCCGACAATCAGCGGGAGATCATCTACCGCATCGGCGAACTGGTCGAAACCCGCTCGAAAGAATCGGGGCTGCACGTCAAACGGGTCGCGCTCTATACCGAGCAGTTTTGCCTGCTGCTGGGGATGAGTGAAGAGCAGAGCGAGCTGATCAAAAGAGCCTCACCACTGCACGACATTGGCAAGGTCGGTATTCCCGACGCCATCCTGCACAAGCCGGGCAAGCTGACCCCGGAAGAGTGGGAGATCATGAAAACCCACGCCCAGTTGGGGCAGGATATGCTCTCCGGCAGCGATCTGGCGCTGTTCCAGATTGGTGCCACCATCGCCGGCTATCACCATGAGAAGTGGAATGGCAGCGGTTATCCCCACGGCCTGAAGGGGGAGGATATCCCGCTGGAGGGACGGATCGTAGCGCTGGCCGATGTATTCGATGCCCTGGGTTCGGATCGCTGCTACAAGAAGGCGTGGCCGCTGGACAAGGTGTTGGCGCTGATTGAGGAAGAAAAGGGACAACATTTCGATCCTCGTCTGGTCGAGTTGATGCAGGCCAATCTGGACAAGTTCCTCGAGATCCGCGAGCAGAACAAGGATGTCTATATCGGCGAACACTGATAGCCAGCTTGTTCTGTTTATGAACTCAAAAAAACCGCCCTGCTTATCAGGGCGGTTTTCTATATCTGGCATCACGCCACTTC
This sequence comes from Aeromonas aquatilis, assembly GCF_054052405.1. Lineage (NCBI taxonomy): Bacteria > Pseudomonadati > Pseudomonadota > Gammaproteobacteria > Aeromonadales > Aeromonadaceae > Aeromonas > Aeromonas aquatilis. The sequence goes on from NZ_JBSTYP010000013.1 coordinate 46,481, forward strand.
AGAGCGAAAAGTACGAGGGTTACTGCTCTGGCAGATTGAGATCCAGCTTGGCGGCAGGTTGTCCGGCTTGCTGATTCTCGACCTGCGCAGCGGCCAGAGCACGCTTCAGGGCACGCCGTTTTTGTATCACCACAAACCCGACCCCACCCAATACCGTCAGCAGCACACCACCACCCGCCAATGCCCAGATCAGCCAGCCCATTTCCTCCTCTGCCGGAGCTTCATGGGTCGCCTCGGCACTGGAGGCCGGTGCGGCGGCCGACACCACCTCGACAGGAGGCGGCGGTGGCGGGAAGACATTGAAGGTTTTCACTGGCAACTCGATTTTCAGCTCACGGCCGAGGCGAGTGGTGCCATAGAGGGTTGCTTTCACCTCATGCTGACCGACCTCCTTGATGTTGGAGAGATCGATATCAAGCTTGGGGTCGCTGGCGGTCTCGCTAAACTCGTAGAGGCCGCCCACATTGCTGGTCACACTCCCCTTGACCACCACGGAAGCAGGATCCAGCTCATCACGGTCGATGAGCAGTGAGAGCTTGGCTCCCAGCTCTTCCGAAGGCGGCGACAAGTTATAGCTGAACGGATAGGGGTAAAACAGCACATCCTGATAACGGGCACGGACAAACACCTGATTACCGGTGCTGAACATGGCGCGGTACTTACCACCGGGAATATCCTGCAGCGTCACTTCCGCGGTCATGATACCGTCACCCGGCACTTCGTCGAGCCTCTTGCCATCATCGCGATAGTGGCCAAGTACTTGATCCAGCACGACCTCTTTCTTATCGGCATCGCTGAACGATTGCAGCTTGACGGTCATGCCAAGGTCAGAGAGATAGTATTTATCTTTCGGCGGCTGACCATTGATCAGCAACCACGCCTTGAGCTTGACCACCTCCCCCTGATAGAGCTGCATCGGCAGGGCGGCGATATCGAGCCGGATATCGGAGAGAATGCGCACCCGGTTGTCGGGATCCACCTCGCCAATCGCCTGCCAGGGGCCCGGCATGGGATTGCGCAGGGTAATGAGATCATGCTCCGGCAGCGCCAGCCAACCTACATCGGCAGGTTTGACCTTGCCCACGTAAAGCTTGCTGCCATCGGGGCGAACCAGGATCACCGAGGGGGTACCCGGCTTGCGCTTGATGATGAAGGTTATCTCCTTCACGCCGTAATCGATGCGAAAGCGGTTATCCAGCAACGGAATATCGGAAGGGGCAAATACCTCGGTCGCCGTCGCCCCCAGCGAGAGCAACAACAGCAGACCGGCACACCACTTGCTCATTGCCGCCACAGACAACTTCCTCCCTTCTTCTGTACCAGATCCAGTCTCGCCTCGTGCAGGGCCTGAACCTCTGTGCTGGCACGCACCACCTTGAGGGCGGGTCGGTTGCTCTCCAACCGGCGAATGCTGGTGTCCTGATTGTTTTCGTTTTCGTTGCTCTCGGTGGCCAGATTAAGTTTGGTCTGGCCACCGGTCATCAGCAGGTAGACGTCCGCCAGGATCTCCGCATCAAGCAGAGCCCCGTGCAGGGTACGGTGGGAGTTGTCGATACCGTAACGATCGCAGAGCACATCCAGGTTGTTGCGCTTGCCGGGGAAGAGGTCCCGCGCCATCGCCAGGGTATCTGTGATGGTGCAGATATCCGCCGTCTTGAAGTTGAGTCCAAGCTTGCTGAACTCGTAGTCCATGAAGCTCACGTCAAACGGCGCGTTGTGGGCGATCAGTTCGGCGCCGCGGATGAATTCGAGGAATTCATCGGCGATCTGGCTGAACGACGGTTTGTCACGCAGAAACTCGTCGGTGATACCGTGCACCTGGATCGCTTCCGGGTCGACCAGACGATCAGGCTTGATATAGACGTGATAGTGGTTACCGGTCAGCTTGCGGTTGATCACCTCCACACAGCCGATTTCGATAATGCGGTGCCCCAGATAGACAGGGCCGCCCGCCGTATTCATACCTGTGGTTTCAGTATCCAGAATGATCTGGCGATTCAGTTGGGGTGTGTTCATGATCCAATCTATGTCAAACTTCGGCTTTACTTACTCGCTAGTTTACCCCAAGCCTCATGTTAAAACAGATTGATTGCTCATGTTAAAACAGATTGATGTCTATACCGACGGCTCCTGCCTCGGCAATCCGGGCCCGGGTGGTTACGGGGCCGTCATGGTCTACGGCAAGCACCGCAAAGAGATTTCCGCCGGATTCAAGTTAACCACCAATAACCGGATGGAGCTGATGGCCGCCATCATGGGGCTGCGCACCCTCAATGAACCGTGCAAGGTGCGCCTCACCACCGACAGCCAGTATGTCCGCCAGGGGATCACCCAGTGGATCATCGGCTGGAAGAAGAAAGGGTGGATGACCGCCAACCGTCAGCCGGTCAAAAACGTCGATCTCTGGAAGGAGCTGGATGCGGAAGTGGGTCGCCACCAGATTGAGTGGCTCTGGGTGAAGGGTCACTCCGGCCACCCGGAGAACGAACGGTGCGACGAGCTGGCCAGAGAGGCCGCCTGTGGCAAGGATCTGGCCGAAGATACCGGCTACCAGCCCTGACGGGCCATTCCCGGTGTGGCGAGGGACTTTGGCAGTTGCCAGCGCCGCCGCACCGGGATCAGTGGAAAGCGCCGTTTACGGGCCGCAATCACGTATACCGATGCAAACGCCCTGCAATAATCCCGCCCGATACTCTCCCGCCACCAGCTGTGCCAGCTCTGTTTCCCCATAAATGAGTAGCCAAAACGCTCGTCGAACATCACCTCGCATCCCAGCAGATGCAGCCAGTCCGTCACCCGCCCCGGGGTGAACATCCGTGCCGACCAAGGCATTCTGCGCCGCAAGAACGGCACACAGTGACCGATCCCAACCAGACTCATGGGGTTGTAGCCACTGATGATCAGCCAGCCATCGTCGGTCAGCACCCTTTCGGCTTCGCGCAACACTTGGTGGGGATCGGTGGAGAAATCGAGGCAGTGAGCCAGCAGGCAGGCATCGACGCTGCCGGTCCGTACCGGCAGATCGAGGGGGTCGCCATACATGTCGAGCAGCCGCCCGCTGGGGGCGACCCCGATCTGGTGACGAATGGAGGAGCGTTTGCAGGAGAGTTCAGCGCTCAGGGCGCCAATTTTCAGCAGATGATACCCAAACAGATTCGGGCACCAGTTGTCGAGCCGATCCTGGATCTCGGCCGCAACCCAGTCCCCCATAGGCAATGCAGACCAGCTGGTCGGGATCTCGATTTGTTGTTCGGTACGTGCCACCTGCATAATAGGGCTCAACTCGGGGTTTCGAACGCCATCCTGTTATATAAGATACCCTCCCTAAAGAGAAGCAGACTCATGTATCCAGTGATCACAGTTCCAGCCTTTAATGACAACTACATCTGGTTGATCCGCCACGAAAATCACTGTCTGGTGGTCGATCCGGGCGATGCCGCACCCGTGCTGGCGCGGCTTGAGGCATTGGGGCTGGTGCTCGATGCCATCCTGCTGACCCATCACCATCACGACCATGTCGGGGGCGTCACCGACCTGCTTGCCCACTTCCCCCACGCCCGGCTCTATGGCCCCAAACTTGACCCGATGCCGGATCACCACGGTCAGTGGCTGGAAGATGGCGATCAGATCAACTGGCACGGCCTCGCCCTCGAGGTGATCCATGTGCCCGGGCACACTCGCGGCCACATCGCCTACCACGGCAACGGCATGCTGTTTTGTGGCGATACCCTCTTCTCGGCCGGTTGTGGCCGCCTGTTTGAAGGAACGCCGGAGCAGATGTACCACTCACTGCAACGACTCGCCGCCCTGCCCGATGAGACACTCATTTATTGTGCACACGAGTACACCCTATCCAACCTGCGTTTTGCCTATGCGGTCGAGCCGGACAACCCGGCGATCCGCCGCCAGATCGGGCTGATCAGCAAACTGCGGCAACAAGGGCTGCCAAGCCTGCCAACCCGGCTGGGTGATGAACGCACTTTCAACATTTTTCTGCGATGCGAACAGGATTCAGTGAAATTTTCTGCTGAAAAACATGGGCTAAAATGCGTGGAAAATCCGGTAGATACCTTCACCATCCTGCGTCAGTGGAAGGACGTTTTTTGAACAAACCTTGATCAGGGGGCCATTGCCCCTTATGATGCGGGCTGTTTTTCCTAAAAATGACCGGAACGAGATGAAGGTACGAACGGCCTTATTGGCAGCGCTGTTGCTCAGCGGCTGCCAAAACCTGAGCCATCAGGATGACCGGGCGCTAACGGCAATCGAGCCGATCAAGTCCCCCCAGGTCAACAAAAAAGCGCATAAAAAACACTCTTCACGATTTCTGTTTGGCGATGAACAGCTGGACGAAATGGAAGATACGGACAATCTGTGGGTGCGTATCAGCGATGATATGCAACTGGAAACTCCGGACAATGTGCGCATCCGCCAACAACGTGAGTGGCTGTTGCGCAATGATAAGCATCTGGCGACCATTGCCAGCCGGGCTGAACCCTACCTCTATCTGATGGTAGAGGAGATTGAACGGCGTGAGCTGCCAATGGAGCTTATTACTGTCCCGATGATCGAGAGCATGTTTGATCCTCATGCCCGATCCCGCAGCAATGCCGTCGGTTTGTGGCAGTTTGTGCCCGCCACCGGCAAGAGCTTCGGTCTGCGCCACGACAACTGGTATGACGGACGGCGCGATGTGCTGGCCTCCACCAATGCGGCGCTCGACTATCTGGAGTACCTGAACCGTTTCTTTGATGGTGACTGGCTGCAAACGCTGGCCGCCTACAATGCCGGTGAAGGACGGGTTCGCAACGCCATCCAGCGTAACCAGCGTGCCGGCAAACCGACTGACTACTGGTCGCTCGATCTGCCGCGCGAAACCCGGATGTACGTGCCCAAGATCCTCGCCATGGCTGACATGATCAGCAATGCCGACCAGTACAACGTCCAGCTGCCGGTGCTCGCCAACGAGCCGAAGCTGCGGGTGGTGGAAACCGGCAGCCAACTCGATCTGAACGTGGCCGCCCAACTGGCGGGTCTGCGCACCTCACAGCTCAAGGAGGTCAATCCTGCCCTGAGCCGTGGTATGATGTCGCCCCGTGGCCCTTACCGCCTGCTGGTACCGGTGGAATATGCCGATACCCTGGAGCTGGCACTGGCCGACCTGCCCAAGAGCGAGCGTATCCGTACCCGCTCCTATCAGGTCACCAGTGGCGACACCCTGTCACGCATCGCCCAGAATCACGGCGTCAGCGTGAGCGAGCTGAAACTGGCCAACAATCTGCGTGGCAACAGCCTGCGTCGCGGTCAGCAGTTGGTGATCCCGACTCATGGTCAGGTCAGCAGCAAGGCAAGTACCGCCAGCAAGCCGCAGCAGCTGGCCAGCCGTGGCAGCCAGAAGGCCAAGGTCAGCTACAAGGTTCGCTCGGGTGACAACCTGTGGAGCATCAGCCAGGCCCATGGCGTGACGCATGACGAACTGGCCAAGTGGAACGGTCTGAATGCCAAGTCGGCGCTCAAGCCGGGCATGAAGCTGGTGGTCTATCCCAAGCAAGGGAAGAAGAGCGACAAGTCGATGGTCTATCAGGTTCGCCGTGGTGACTCCATCTCCTCCATCGCGGCGCGCTTCCAGGTCGCCATCAACGATGTGATGCGCTGGAACCAGCTGGATAAAGGGGATTACCTCAAGCCCGGTCAGGAGCTGACCCTGTTTGTGAAGAACAACAGCTAAGCCTCACCGCTTGAACCCGATACAAAACGGGGCCAGTCATCTGACTGGCCCCGTTTTTTTATTTCTGCGGCAACGCGTTATTCCCAGAGCCTTGTCGGTACCACCAGCAACACGGTGCGCTGACCGATCGCCACATTGGCATTGGGGAAGACCACCGCCTCGCGGGGCTGCTCGACGGTGTAGCGCAACTCGCCATCCTCGGCCAGCACGAACCCTTGCGGGAATTCGGTGAAGTTGTCCACATCGCTGGCAAACAGAAAGCGAAATTGCTCTGATTTCTTGGTGATCACCCGATCAATGGCAAACAGGGTGAAATCATCCGCCCGCCACGGCTCCAGCGCCACCTCGTCATGGGTCATCAGCTCCTGCAGCGCCTGCCGGGTTTCGATAAAGCGGGTCATGTCGTTCTCGCCAAATGGCCGCACCTTGCCCAGCTCCACCGTGAAGGCGTGGGCGCCGTGCTGGCGCGAACTGTAGTAGCTGAAGGTGGTTGTTGGGCTGGCGGAGAGCAGTATGGTGCGCACCCCGCAGGCGCCGAGGAACTGCACCTGCTCGCGGCAGTGGGGCCGCTCGTGGGGGAAAGGGTAGACGGCAAACTTCTCGTGGCGCGAGCCGCGAATGGCGGTGTGCAGGTCGTAGTGGTAGCGGGGGCGGGCCGGATCGGCAAAGAAGCGGCTCACATACTGCTCGAGACGCATGGCACGGATCCGCTCCCGATTGCAGAGTCCCTCCCCCTTGCTGTGGGCGCCGGAGAAGAGCCGGTTCATGTTCTCCTCCACCTCCCGCAGCCCGAGGTTCATCGCCGCCGGATTGCCAAACAGGAACAGCACCCGATGGCGGGCGCTCAGCTCGCCAGAGAGCAGACGGCTCAGCAGCTGGTTACAGATCTCGATGGGGGCCGTCTCGTTGCCGTGAATACCGCAGGAGAGGACGATATCCTTGCGCCCTCCCGGCTGGCCGCCCGCGCCACTGGCAGGCTCCAGACAGAGCACGCCGGTATCCCAGACGCTGACCCGCGCCCCATCGGGCAGGGCAAATTCAAAGGGCTCAAGTTGCCACTCATGGCTGCGGGTCAAGGCCAAAAAATCGTGCTGGGGAATCATCCGTCTCACCCTCTCGCTCTGGAACACTATGGCTGGATTATACGCAAGGCATCGCGGCTTAAAATCGTTTTTTAAACAAATTCAAACATTAACGATACAAGTGTGATAACAATCGAACGATGACAGCAATGACAGTAGCGATATGGAATAAAGAGGATAGGAAAAAGGATCAACGTAAAACGGGGGGAGATAAAACAGACAATGAAAGACCTGGCGGCCGGGCGCCACAGGGGCAGAGCAGCAAACGACTCAGCAGAAAAACGAGGCATCCATGCCCGGCTGATCAACCACGCCAGAACGGCTTGGTGGTCTCTTGATAACGGTCAGCTTCGTTCAGGCCGATGTCTTTGAGCAGGTACTCGGGCAACTCGGAGAGCTGGCGACGGCTGCGGCTGCGCTCCAGCCAGGTCAGAACGTTCATTTTTACGCGAGCAACCAGATTCAGTTGGCTGGAATGCTGGTAACCGGTTTCGGTATAAGTCATGTTGGCCATGATGTGGCTCCTCTGAATTTTTGTTTACGCACTGGGCTTTATTTGATGCGCAAAGCTTAGTCAGGGAGCAGAGCCGACTCAATTGACGAATTTTGATACGTTACATTAGTAAATCTAATGTCTAAAAACGGCAGGATTTAATTTTAACGCTTTGATTTTAAACAACTAATTATTTTAACGGTTGGCCAACAGAGTCGTACAGCATATTGTGCTGCATGGCACCCATCTATATATGCATTTTACTGCTTTACATATGCAGGAACGGACAAGGTGTGAACAGCTGGCAACAGCGGAGTTACACGAGATTGTTAATTTAATGATCTTGTGGCGATCTTTATTTAACACAGTGAAACATAAATAAAACCAGCACCGCATCCCCATTCAGAGGCGCACATTGCCCCCTCCTCAAAGTGCCTCTTGGCACTCCCGCCGCATGCTGGTATGTTTATTTATACAGTAGTTTTGCTACCCGCAGCTGATGTCATACCTGATGTCGTCAACAGTGGGTCAGACCACAGGATCATCGATGGATACCTTTACCCCGACCGCCGCCCTGCGTCAACAGATGGAGGCCATTGAAGCCTCTCTGGATCAGCTGGCCACCCTGCTCGGCCAGCTCGAACTGCAGGAGGCCCATGTCTATCCCCTCCCCCCGGTGCCACAGGGGGAAGAGCACGACCCGATCGAGCAAATTGAGGTGTGCTATCTCAACGGTGAAGCCGCGCTGGCGGCCACCCTCGCCGCCTATCGGGACCACAGCGCCCGCCCCGGCTGCTCTACCAAGGCGACTCACCGGCTGCCCGGCTGGTTGCGCTTTCCTGCCGCCGCAGCCCCCTTGCTGCAACCGCTGATCGACCAAATAAACCAGCACAAGCTCGATTTCAAGGCGCTGGTGCAGCAGGCGGGGGGACGGGACGAGAAGTTCGAGCTGGTACATACCGCCCTGCCCGGGGTGATCACCTTGCAGGTCTACCGCAAACTGACCCTGTTGGCGGGGGAGCTGCAATCCCTCGGCTTTACCTGGGCCGACAAACAGACCATCAATCGCCTCAGCCGCGAGCAGGTGCTTGAGATGCTGGAGCGCAGCCGCCGCTACATACCGGCCCTCTCCAACAACGAGGAGTGGAGCAAGATGGTGGATCAGGAGGTGTACGACATTCGCCGTCTGCCCGCCGATGCCGAGCTGCGGATCCGCCGCCCGGTCAAGACCCACCCGATGATCAACCTGCTCTGGCTGGAGCGCATCCCGCGCAAGCAGCAGATCAAGGCGAGCCTGCCTCTGCTGCTCTGCTCGGATACCCCGCCTGCGGTCACCCATCTGGGCAACTATCCCCCCAAGAGCCGACAGGCGCGGCGGGATCGCAAGATTGGCGGCGAGCCCATCATCGAGCGGCTGCACCTCTATCTCTATCAGGGGTGACTGGATCCGGGATAGCTGGTTCAGGGATAACTGCGCCGCCTTGCCGCCATAAACGAGTATTCCGCATCTGCGTCCCAAACGAGAAAAGGGAGAACATCTCTGGATGTTCTCCCTTTTCTGTATTGATAGGCGGTATGAAAGGTGGCGTCGCCAATCAGCCCATCAGCAGGGCTCGCAGGCTCTCCACATCCAGCCCGCGCACCTCGGACTGGCCGCTCAGCAGGCCATCGGCCAGCGCCCGCTTCTCGTCGTGCAGAGCGACGATCTTCTCCTCCACCGTCTGCTCGCACACCAGCCGGTACACGGTCACCGGCTGGGTCTGCCCCATCCGGTGCGCCCGATCGCTCGCCTGATCTTCCACTGCCGGGTTCCACCAGGGATCGAGGTGCAGCACGGTATCGGCCTGGGTGAGGTTGAGGCCGGTCCCCCCTGCCTTGAGGCTGATGAGGAACAGCGGCACCTCCTCATGGCGAAAACGCAGGATGGAGTCCTGACGGGACTTGGCGGAGCAGCCCCCATCCAGATAGCAGTAGTCCCAGGACTTCTGCTCGATGCGGGCGCGCAGCAGGCTCAGCAGATCGACAAACTGGCTGAACACCAGCACCCGATGACCGCCGTCGATCGCCTCTTCCAGCAGGGCCATCGCCTCGTCCAGCTTGCTGCTGGTCTGCGACCACTCGGGCATCACCAGCTCCGGCGAGCAGCAGAGACGGCGCAGCCGGGTCAGGCCGCTCAGCACGTGCATCAGGGCGCGACCATCGGCGCTTTGTACCTGCTGCACCACTTCCCGCCGGGTCGCCTCGTAGAGCTGGCGCTCTTCGGGGGAGAGGCTGATGTGGTGAATGATCTCGGTCTTGTCCGGCAGCTCGGTCAGCACCTGCTGCTTGAGACGACGCAGGATAAAGGGGCTGATCACCGCCCGCAGCAAGGCCATGTGCTGGGGATCCTTGACCGCCTTGCCAAAGCGGCGCTTGAACTCGCCGAGGCTGCCGAGCAGCCCCGGGTTGATAAAGGTAAAAAGGCTCCACAGCTCCCCCAGATGGTTCTCGATGGGGGTGCCGGAGAGGGCGAGGCGAAAATCGCCGTCGAGCTGGAACAACAGCTTGGCGCGCTGGGTACCGGCGTTTTTGATCTGCTGCGCCTCATCGAGCACCATGCTGGACCATCGGCGCGCCTTGAGCGCCTCCGCCAGGCTGCCGAGCATGCCGTAGTTGATGAGGATCACCTGACCGGCCTTGGCCTCGCGAATGAGCCCCTCCCGCTCGGCCGGGTTCTCGAACACCACCACATCCAGCTCGGGGGCGAAACGGGTCACCTCCTCCTGCCAGTTGGTGACCACTGACTTGGGTACCACCACCAGCGCAGGGCCAAGGTGCTGGCGCATCCGCAGCACGATAAGCGCCTGCAGCGTCTTGCCAAGACCCATGTCATCGGCCAGACAGGCACCAAAACCGTGATGGGCCAGGGTCGCCATCCAGCGCACCCCCTCTTTCTGATAGTCCCGCAGGGAGGTGAGCAGCTCGTCCGGGCACTCGACCTCCTGCTGCCACTCCTGCTGCAGGGATTGCCACGCCGCATCCCCTTCGGTGGTAATGACAGAGAGCAGGCGAGTCAGGGGATAGGCCAGCTTGTTGTTGATGCGCTGCTCTTCATCGAGCATGGCCCCCAGCATGGTGAGCCGCTCCACCAGCTTGTCGCTCAGCATCAGGCTGGTCTTCTCGTCGAGCTGAACGGTGCGCTGGCCCGGGGTCATCTGGCGCAGAATAAGGCGCAGATCGAGGATTTGGTGCTCATCGAGGGCCAGTGCCCCTTCGACCTGGAACCAATCCTGCCGCCGCTCGATGCGCAGGCTCAGGGCCGCTTCATCGAGGCTCTTGAGGCGCGCGCTGTCCTGATGCCAGTGAATGACCACGCCGGCATCCACCAGCTCGGGCAGGGCATTGACCAGCGCCAGCGCCTGTTCCCCCTGCAGTAGCCACTCGCTGCCGGGCAGGCCGATGGGCAGTTGATTGCGCAGCAACTGGGCTTGCCCCTTCTCGGCCGCGAGATCCCGCTGCCAGTAGTGGTACGCCTTGATCCCCTGCCGCACGATCGCCTCCCCCTTGCCAAGGGGCTGGGGCGGCAGATCCTCAAAGCGGGTCACCAGCTTGACCGACAGCTGACCATCTTGCCAATCCAGTTGCACCGAAGGAATGCCCGGCCAGGGAGCCAATTCGGCGTTGCCGCTAAGCCCCGCAACCTGACTATGCCAGGGCAGCTCGGGAATGGCGTCCAGGGTGCGTTGCAGCTCGGCCAGCCCCTCGGCGGGCAACAGCGGGATGGATTCGAGCGCTGGCAAGCGGTCGAGCAGCGGCTGCGGGGTGAGGATCAGCTGCCACAGGTCCTGCGCCAGCGGCATGATATGGGCCCCGCGGGCGGCCGCATCGGGGCAGAGCTGCGCGCTCATCCCCTGTTCGGTGGCCACCACCTGCAGCAGGGGGGCACTGATGGCCAGTTGCAGCTTCTGCCCCTTGGCGTTGAACAAGCGGGGGTGATCGGCCAGCGGCGCCCAGACATCCCGCGGCAGTCGCCCCATCACCCGTGGCAGGGTGCGGGCCAGTGCCCAGTCGTGCTCGTCGAGCATGGCGGCATACTGGGTAGAGAGCAGGGCCGGATCGACCCGGCGACCGGCGGTCCACTCCCCCTTGGTACTCAGCTTCTGGATCTTGCACTCCAGCTCGGGGCCGTCGGCATGGAGCAGCCACACCAGCCGCTCCTGCGGCTTGCGCACACCACTGGAGCGTCCCAACCCCTGCAACCAGTTGAGCCAGCTGGCAGAGGCCGCGGTTTTATCCTCATCCCCGTCATCATCCTGCTCATCATTGCCCTCTTGCGCATTCTCCTCACTGCCGCGCAGCTGGCACAGGGGCGCCCCTTTGGCTGCCTCGCCCAACAAGATGCGCAGCAGATCCTGACAAAATGCCATCAGGCGATGATGGGGCTCGGCATCGAGCAGATGGGAGAGATCCCACTTGTGCAACATGGCCACCTGCGGGCTCTGGGCACCGTGACGGGCCAGCGCGCAAAGATCGAGCCAGAGATAGCCCCAGTGGAGCTCCTCCACCGGCAACTGCAGGGTATCAAACAGGCCAACCGCCTGACCGTGACGATCGCCCGCCCACTGGCTGAGCAGATCGGCAAGCAGGGGGAACTGACCAGTCAGGCTGCGCTGCCACTTCTTGCGCTGTTCGCTGGCGATAACGGGATCGGCTTGCTGCAACCAGCCAAGCCAGAGCAGGGCGCTGAATGAACGGGGCCACTGGCCTGCTTCGCCCTCATCGGTTGTCTGCCACTGGCCAAGCGCGGTGAGTAGTCGCTCGCCAAGCGGGCCGCTCTGGCTCTGCTGGGCCAGCGCCTGGAGAGCTGGCCAGCCGGGCACGGTGTCGTTACCCTCACCGGTTGGCGATGTGCTCTCACCGTCCCCGCAGAGCCAGCGCCACTCCGCCTCGAACGCTTTGGCCCTTGCCTGCACCTCGGGGGCGCAGCGCACCAGCGCATTGGCCAGCGGCCAGCGCTCTTCATAGGGGGCATCGAGCAAGAGTTGCAGCGAGAAGTGCTCCAGCAGCAGTTGCTGCCAGGCGGGGCTGGAGCCCGCCAGCAACTGGTGAGCGTCCGGGGTATCGAGCAGGGTCAGCAGATCGCTGGCCGAGAAATAGGTTGGCACCTCCCCCGCCTTGCCGCGACAGAGCTCGCGCACCACCGCATGGGTAAGATCCTGCCCGGTCAATGAGGGCACCCGGCTCCAGTCCGGCTCTGGGCAGAGACCGGCACGCACCCCCAGGATCAGCGCCAGCGTCCCCTCGGCGGTCAGGCTCCACTGCTGCTCCCCGCGCAATCTGACCAGCCCCGCATCCTGCAGTCGGGTCAGTTTATCGATCAGGGCATGACCTATCGCCAGTTGTTCTTGCAGCAAACGGGTACTGGCGACGCGCTGCAATTGCAGGGTGGCGAGCAGGGCATAACTATCCGAAGAGAGGGTGGACGCAGACATCAAGACTCACGGGCAAGTGCAAAAGCGGAATTTTAACGGTAAAGCGCCAGCGGCTCGACCCTTTACCGTGAAATAACTCAAAAAAAAAACGGCCATCCATGATGACCGTCGAAAGTAACGAAGGAAATAGCCGGATCATCCGGTTACCTCCCACAGCGGGAAAATCGGGAGCGCTAGCCCCTAATTCGTGGAGCCAATGCTAGAGGTTGGCGTCCGAAAAAGCTTTGAAGCGGATCACAGTTGAAAAGGATTTCTGAAAACGGTTTCAATTTTTGGCGGCAAAAAACCATGATTTCGCGCCAAATGAGCCATGTTCCAACCACTCCTGCTCACCCGGCACAAGCGCTGCAAAGCCGTATGACGGTCGCTTGTCGAGCGCCCCTGTGTGGGCAGCAGTCAGCTGTATAGCCTCGCCATTCCGGGTAACCTGCAGGCAAGGTTTCCGGGCAACCGGACATGGCCGAGATAGGCCAGGAGAGCACGAATCGGCTACCTCCACGACCGGTAGGTTGGCAAACCGCGCTGCCGCCGTGGGCCTCGGCAATTGCCTTGACTACGGCGAGTCCGAGTCCGCTACCGCCGCTTTTGCGCGAGCGTGACGGGTCTCCCCGACGAAACGCATCGAAGATACAAGCGGCGACCTCCTCGCTGATGCCAGGTCCCTCATCTTCCACACTCAGGACGCACACACTCTCCGAGCGATGCAGCCGCACGGTCAACAGGCCCGGCAGCGCGTGCTTCTGGGAATTTTCCAACAGCGCCATCAGGGCCTGACGGATGCGAAACAGATCGCAGCAGACATGAAGTTCGCTATCCAGCTCCCGCTGCAACACAAATCCGCTCGCCGCCAGAGGGCTGGCAAACGCCTCAAGCACCACGGCAAGCTCGTCGGCCAGTCTGACTTCCGAGCGTTGCAACTCCAGGTGGCCGCTGTCGTTGAGACTGAGTACCCGCAGGTCTTCGATCAGGTGGGTCAATCCCTCCACCTGACGCAGCAAGCCTTCGAAGAGCTCACGCTCTGGCGGAAATACCCCTTCGGCCAACCCCTGCAAGCGGCCACGCAAAATGGTCACCGGGGTGCGCAATTCGTGGGCGATAGCGGCATTCCAAAACTCCCGCTCGCGGGTCATGCTCTGCAGCCGCTCGGCCATGGTGTTGAAGTCACGCACCAGCTGCGCCGTCTCCCCTATCGCCTGTTCATCCAGCGGCACGCGGGCGTCCAGCCGCCCCTCTGCCACCTCGCGCAGGCAGTTAAGCGGGGTCAGGATACGGCGAGAGAGGCGCACGGCCACGTACGGCGCCATTCCCAATGAAAGCAGGATGGTAGAGCCGATCCATAACATCTCGACTCTCGAAGGTACCCAGGTCTCGGAGATACTGTTAGGCAAATACGCCGTAGTGAATCGCCCCCAGTTCCCTAGACACCTCACAACCTTAAAATGAGGCACCTATTTGGAGGTGTTATGACCCGTCAGCGTTACCCGGAAACATTCAAAATCGAAGCGGTTAAACAAATCACCGAGCGCGGATGGCCGGTGGCTGACGTTGCACGAGCCCTTGGGGTATCCAGCCACAGTCTGTATACCTAGCTCAAGCAGTACGGTAAGCCTGCTGACCAGCAGCTCGAAGAGTCTGCCTTGCAAGCCGAGATCCGCCGCCTGAAAGCCGAACTGCGCCAAGTCACCGAGGAGCGCAATATCCTAAAGGAGGCCGCCGCGTACTTGCCAGCGAGTCAAGGAAAGGTACGCGTTCATAACCTCCCGACTCGACCGGTACAGTGTCGTTACCCTGTGCCAGACCCTGGGGGTTCACCGAAGTGGCTTCTACGCGTGGCTGAAACAGCCCGTATCGCCACGACAGCAGGAGGACGAACGACTGACCGGATTGGTCAAGCAATCCTGGCTGGAAAGTGGTACTGTTTACGGTTATCGCAAGATCCATCGCGACCTTCGTGACGCAGGGGAAGCCTGCGGCAAGCAACGTGTGGCCAAGTTAATGAGGCTGTTCGCAAACGGGCTATCAACGCCGCAAGGGGCATTATGGAGGCAAGAGCACGCAAGCTGCCCCAAACATGCTGGCACGTCAGTTTAAGGTGCCTGCCCCCAACATCTCCTGGGTGACTGACATTACCTACATCCGCACTCAAGAAGGGTGGCTGTACTTGGCGGTGGTGCTCGACCTGTTCTCTCGCCAGATCGTCGGCTGGGGGATGAAATCACGCATGACGGCAGACTTGGCGGTTGATGCGCTATTGATGGCCGTCTGGCGGCGCAAGCCCAAGCAGCCAGTACTGGTGCACTCGGATCAGGGCAGCCAGTTTACCAGCGGTGAATGGCAGGACTTTCTGAAGGCCCACAACCTGAGTTGCAGCATGAGCCGACGTGGGAACTGTCACGACAACGCTGTCGCCGAGAGCTTCTTCCAGTTGCTCAAACGGGAGCGGATCAAGCGCAGGATTTACGCGACAAGAGACGAAGCCCGCAGCGACGTATTTGATTATATCGAGATGTTTTACAACCCAATCAGGCGTCATGGTTCCAATGATGGGCTGTCACCGGTAGAGTTTGAAAGGCAGTTTATTTTTCAGCAACAGAGTGTCTAGAAAATCCGGGGCGATTCAACAAGCGCTCTTCCCACCCATTAATAAATATTAAAACAGTAGACTTATCATGCGGAATTACCTACTACGGGGATTGATCCTTTCTTCCCTGACCTTCCCGACCCTGGCTAACGCACTGACGCTCCCTCTCTGGAAAGAGGAGGCAGAAAAACTGGGTTATGAGTTACCCAAAGCGATCGGCTTTAGCCTCAGCTACATGAAGCTGGAGCAGGGGATCAACGTTGACTCGATCGCTATCCACGGACTCCCTCTCCAGGGGGTGGCTCTGGATATGAAAGCCGATCCGGGACGCCAGTACACCGAGGTTCTCACTCTCAGAGCCGATGTCTGGCTCCTCCCCTTCCTTAACCTCTATGGTCTGGTGGGTAAGCTGGATGGTTACTCAACCACGGATGTGACCCTCACTGTGGCGCTGCCCTCAGGAAAGCCCTTGCCCTCCACGAAAATCAACCAGTTCCGACTCGATCTGGATGGCTATACCACGGGAGTGGGCACCGTGCTGGTGGGTGGCTATGACAACTGGTTTGCACTGGTCGATGCGAGCATGACCCAGAGCCGTCTGACGATAATCGATGGCAGTATCGATGCATTGGTGGTCTCTCCCCGCATCGGTTATGACTTTTATCGCTACGGCCAACCGCTACGCATCTGGGCAGGAGCCATGTATCAAGATGTCACGCAGCGACTGGAGGGGTCGCTCGAGGATTTGGGCCTGCCGGGGAGCATTACCAAGCTGATGCCCCAAGACGCCAGATTTGAGGTCAAGCAACGGTTGCAGACGAAGTGGAACCCCCTGCTTGGTTTGCAGTATCAGATCAACGAGAGCTGGTATCTGCTCGGTGAGGTGGGTCTGGGGGATCGCCAGAGCCTGTTCTTCTCCATCGACCGACGTTTTTAAGCTGGTGCCCCGTCACGGCATCATCATCCCGACGAGCCGGCCAACGTCGCTATGGCGGGCCCGGACCGTCGGATGCCGTGGCACAAAAACAGGAGAGGGCCTTGCGCCCTCTCCTGTTTTTCCGAGACCGGGATAAGCGGCCTGCTCCCGCGACATGCACTAATGGCGCACATCACCCAGACCGGACAGCCGCCCGGAAGAGGCAACAAAAGAAAAACCCAACCTGTTCAACAGCTTGGGCTTGGTAGATGGCGGAGAGACAGGGATTCGAACCCTGGGTGGCATTGCTGCCACAATTGATTTCGAGTCAATCCCGTTCGGCCACTCCGGCATCTCTCCGTAGGGAGAGAGTTTTACCCAAGCTTGGCCGAGGATGCAATAAAAATTTCTTAGATATCAAATGGCTGAATCAGATATCTGGGAGCAGGCTCACAATGCTTCACGCGCGACTTGCGTTGCGAAGCCACTCTTGTATAGCTCTGTATCCACCCGCTCGCACACCCGGCCATTATCCATATCGTGACATACCCCCCCATTGCCATGAGGCGTCTCTTTTTCCTGCTTGGCGCTCAAATTTATGGGTGATGCCGATTTTGGCAGGTTTCCTATGTATCCCTCAATCATTGCGGGTGCGCGGCAAGCTGGTAATCATGGGCTGATTGAGGAACAATCGCGCCAACCTGGCGGCTATGTTGATGATGTCCCGCCCCGATTGAACTGATGGATCTTCTTATGCGATTGCCGAAACTCAAGCTCCTATCCCTAACGCCCGCCCTTTCCATGCTGCTGGCAGCGATCCTGCTCTGCGCAGCGCCGGCAGAGGCTAAACGCTACCCGCAACCGCCGGCCGAAAGCCGCCTCATTGGCGAGCTGGAGGATTACATCATCCAGCAGGATGAGCATCTTGAGCTGGTTGGCAAACATACCCAGATTGGTTTTTTGGCGCTGCTTGAGGCAAATCCCGGTGTAGACCCCTATTTACCCAAGCCGGGCACCCGCTTGACACTGCCGACCCAGATGCTGCTGCCCGATGTGCCACGCGAGGGGATCGTCATCAATCTGCCAGAGCTGCGTCTCTACTACTTCCCCAAAGGCCAGAGCGAGGTCATCGTACTGCCCATCGGGATTGGCGATATCGGCCGTGAGACACCCGAGATGACCACCACCGTCATTGAGAAGAATCCCAACCCGACCTGGGTACCCGGTCCCATGGTGCGCAAATCCTGGCTGGAGCAAAAAGGGATCACCCTACCCGCCGTGGTGCCCCCCGGCCCGGAGAACCCCCTCGGCAAGTTCGCCATGCGCCTTGGCTATGGCAAACGCGACTACCTGATCCACGGCACCAACAAGGATTTTGGCGTTGGCCTGCGTGTAAGTGCTGGCTGCATCCGGCTGCGACCTGACGATATCGAAGCCCTGTTCAAGATTGTGCCGATCGGCACGCCGGTGCGGATCATCAATCAACCGGTCAAGGTCGCCATCGAGCCGGATGGTCGCCGTTGGCTGGAGGTACACTCCCCGCTCTCTCGCACCGAAGAGGAGCTTGAAAATGGCGCCCCGCTGATGCTATCACCGGCCATAGAGAGCTTTATCAGCGCACCAGATGTGATGCAGGATGAGGTGACGGCGGCGCTGGAGAGCAAAAATGGCCTGCCCCGCCCTATCAGCAGCCAGCTTGTCAGTGGTTAAGTCACCAGCGCCCGAATCGCACCGGAGTCACCTTATCTCATGAAATACCTGCCCCTCTTACTCCTGTTGGCCTGTCACTCCTTATGGGCCAAGGACATCCTCTGGATGAACAATGGCGATCGTCTGACCGGCATCATCGAGGAGGTGACCGAACAGTCGGTGCGCATCGCCCTGCCCTACAGCGGCGCAGTCACCGTCCAGCGGGAGGCCATCAAACGCTGGCGTATCGATAAAGAGGACAAACCCAAGGCGACGGCAAAGAGTGGGCTCAAGCTGTTCGAGGATGACAAGGATGAACGCAACGCCTGGCTCTGGAGCGGCAGCGGCGATCTCAATGTCAAACTCAAACAGAATGACAAGCACACCAACAACGTCAACTTCAAGGGCAAGACCGAGTTGGCCAATCTGGACTGGCGCTACAGCTTCTCCGGAGAGTACTCCTACGAAACGTCTGACAGCGTCACCGATAACCACGACTACAAACTGAACCCGACTATTGACTACTTTTTCGATCAGCAGTGGTTTGTGCGCAGCTCGCTCAATACCGAATATGACATGCTAGAAAGCAACTACCTCAGCCTCGACTATGGTACCGGGCCGGGTTACCGCTTCTGGAACGAGAAGCGCCGTCGGCTGGAGTTCGTGGCGCAGGGGGGTCTGCGTAAGACCTACTTCAGGGAAGAGAGCGGGATTGGGCTGCTCTTCAAAGGCAACCGGATCATCGACTATCCCTTTGCCAGCATGAACTGGAATTATCGCCAACCCATCCCGATATGGCGGGAAAAACTGGAGCTGTTCAGTCAGGGGCGCTATCTGCTCTATCTGGATCAACCCTCTCCCTATATCACTCTGAATCGAGATGTGGCCGGCAGCGTGGGCTTGCGCTACTACTTCAACGACCACCTGCGCCTCTCCTGGTCGAGCGAGATGGAGTGGGAAGATGGCGAAGTGCATTTCGTCGGTCTCGAGCAAAAGTACAAAGAGACCGAATTCAGGCACCTGCTCAGCCTTGGCGCCAGTTTCTGAGTCAACTGCAAACAGAAAGAGGAGCCAAGTCGGCTCCTCTTTCTGTTTTGGTCATCACCTGCCATGGCACTTCTCCGATGATGGAGCAGGCAACAGATGAGAAACCGGCCGTACACTCAGATCAGTCCCCAAGCGGCAATCTGGTAGATCCATACCATCGCCAGCAGCGTGCCGACCAACCCCATGATGACACCGATACGCACCATATGGTGACTCTCCACCAGACCGGTGGCGTGAGCCAGCGCATTGGGCGGGGTACTGATGGGCAGAGACATCCCGAGCGAAACCGAAATGGTAACCGCTAGGATCAGGGTATGACTGCCGCCCCACTCGGCCAACTCCGGCATGCTGACCGCCAGTGCCGCCACCAGTGGCAGCAGCAGATTGGCGGTTGCGGTATTGGACATGAAGTTGGCCATCACCACTGCCAGCAGACAGGCACCGACCAGTACCGCCAGCGTGGAGTACTCGTGGAACGGAATATGGGTGATGAGCCGCTCGGCCAACCCGGAGTCCTCCAGCGCCAGCCCCAGCGCGATACCGCCCGATACCAGCCAGAGCACGTCGAGGGAGATCTTGTGCAGATCCTCCTTGGTGATGATGCCGGTGGTCAGGAACACCGCCACCGGGATCATGGCGACCACGTAGGAGCTCATGCCGTGCAGATCCCCCAGCAGCCAGAGCACTATGGTGGTGATAAAGGTGAGGTAGACCACCCAGGCGCGAGGGGTCTGCATAAAGCGCCCCTCAATCTTGAGATCCATCCGCTTGAGGGTGCTCGGGAAGAAGCGCCCCAGCAGGAACCAGCCAAGCAGCAACAGCAATACCACAAAGGGCACCGCAAATCCCATCCACTGACCGAACGAGATGGCATGCTCGCCGGTCAGGTATTTGAGGGCAACCGCGTTGGGCGGAGTGCCGATGGGAGTGCCGATCCCGCCGAGGTTGGCCGCCAGCGGAATGGCCAGCACAAAGCCGATTTTGGCCGGGTCCTTGTCGGGGAACGCCGCCAGCACCGGGGTAAGGATGGCCAGCATCATGGCGGTGGTGGCGGTATTGCTCATAAACATGGAGAAGGTGGCGGTGATCAACATCAGCCCCAGCATGACGATCCGGGGATCCTGACCAAACGGGCGCAGCAACACCCGCGCCAGATTGACGTCCAGATGGTATTTGGTCGCCGCAATGGCGAGGAAAAAACCGCCGAGAAACAGCATGATAACCGGCGAGGCAAAGGTCGCCATCACCTCAGTCGACTTGAGCAACTCACCAAACCCCGGTTCGGCCTTGTCGGCAGTCATGAACCAGAGCCCCTTGTCGGAGAGCAGCAGCAGCTCCAGCACGATGATCAGCACCGAGGTAGCAAAGATAGGGATGGGCTCCAGGATCCAGCAGAGGGCGGCCAGCACGAAAATGGCCACGACCCGCTGCTCGATGACGGTGATCCCCTCAAGCGGGATCCAGTGGGTCGGGATCAACAGGATGATGAGGCTCAGCAGCAGTGGCAGAATAATCTTGTGATTGATGGACACTATTGTCTCCAGGATCGGGAGTAAGAAGCCAATAGTGGCATAACATGCTATCTCCTCACGCGGCCAACTCGCCAAAATGAGAGCTGGCTAACTGCACGGCGCACCGTTTTGTGAGTCATATCAAGCTGGGGTCGGCGCGCGATGGCTGACGCCTCAACCCTTGAAACAAACAGGCAAAAAAACAGGCCCGCTGTTCGTTGCACACGACAGCGGGCCCGTTTCACCATTAATACCGATGAGGGGGCTCAGAAGTAGATGCGGGTCACCGACTCGATGACGCAACCCGGGCGGCGGATCCCTTCGATCTCAACCTTGATCTCTTTGAGCAACTCCAGTCCGCCCTTGATGGGGGTGACCCGGGCCAGCTTGGTGCGGGCACGGATGTTGCTGTCCACCTTGATGGGGTACGGGAAACGTACCTGATCCAGCCCGAAGTTCACCACCATGCGGGCGGTCGGGAACTCGGGGGTTGCCTCATCGACCGAGCCGGTCAACTGTGGCAGCAGCGCCAGGGTCAGGAAGCCGTGGGCGATGGTGGTCTTGAAGGGGGACTCGGCGGCCGCGCGCTCCGGATCGGTGTGGATCCACTGATGATCCCCGGTCACGGCAGCAAACTGATCGATCATCTGCTGGCTGACGTGGAGCCACTCGCCAACGTGGGTCTCTTCACCAATGCGGGCTTGCAGGGCGGCATAGAGCTCGGCCGCCTCGGCCCCCAGCTCAACTGCGGGTTCCTGAGCCACGGCAGGCTGACCGTTGGCTACTTGTGCCACGGTTGCTGCATCCTGTTGCTGCTCGCTCTGGGACTCGGCTTGCAAGTCCAGCACACGTCCCAGCAAAGGATGAAGATGTGCCTTTTGCTGAAACTCACGCCAGTAGTCGCGGATCGCCGGAGAGAGCCAATCCTTGAGCTCAAAGGGGTGCTGCGCCAGAATTTCGCGCTTGCGCTTCAGAAAATCGACAACTTTCATCTACCGATCCCTATGTGATTCAATGCCTGTAAAGAGGTCTAACCAGTCCTATTTTATTAAAGTTTCAGCTGTAAGTGCAAAAAAATCTCGGCGTACACCTGTACCAAGGCGGAAGTAACTACTTACACCATGTAAACCAGCACGATCTGCCAATGAGGAAATCGATTGCCAAAGATGCCGCCAGCAGGGGAAATTCGCGGGGCTCATCATGAAAAAAGGCCCTCATCGGGCCTTGTGGTGGGGACTCAGCGCGCGCTCGACCAGCCGCTACGCAATCCCTCTTCATCCAGAAAGGACCAGGCAAGGATCCGGCTCACCTTGTTGCCCTGCGCCATGTCGATCACCCTTACTTGACGCGCACCCACCCGGCTCAACGCCTTTTTCGCACCCGGCAGGTTCTCTTTTTTCGACACCAGCGCGCTGAACCAGAGGCACTGAGTGGCAAACTCCTTGCTCTGGGCAATCATGTTGGCCAGAAACGCCGCCTCGCCACCTTCGCACCAGAGCTCGGCCTTCTGGCCGCCGAAGTTGAGCACAGGGGCGCCTGTCACCTCCTTGCCCAGATTACGCAGCTTGCGCTCCGTCCCCTTGCTCGCCTCTTCCAGCGACGCGTGGAACGGCGGATTGCATAGCGTCAGGGCGAAGCGCTCCTTTGGCCCTATGATGCCGCGAAACACATGGTTGGGGTTACCCTGCAGGCGGCACTCAATCTGGTTGCCCAGCCCGTTGCTTTTGGCCAGAAGGGTGGCCGCCTTGACCGAGACCGGATCGATATCCGATCCCACAAAACGCCAGCCATATTCGCGGCAGCCGAGCAGCGGATAGATGCAGTTTGCCCCCACCCCGATATCCAACACCCTCACCCCCTTGCCGGTAGGGAGCTGGCCTGCGCTCTCGGCCAACAGGTCGGCCGCCCAGTGCAGGTAGTCCACCCGTCCCGGGATAGGCGGGCAGAGGTAACCGGCAGGCAAGTCCCAGTGGGCAATCCCGTAGTGATGGGCCAGCAGGGCGCGATTGAGGGTCTTCACTGCATCGGGATCGGCAAAATCGATGGTGCGGGTGCCGTAGTCATTGATAAAGACGTGGGCAGCCAACTCGGGAGTTCGCAGGCAGAGCGCCTCAAAGTCGTAACCCGCCTGATGGCGATTACGGGAGTGAAGTCCGGATTTACGGTCGCCCGACTTGGGGCCACCGGCTGATGGGATGCGGGGTTTCATGCTGAGCCTGCCGAAGAAAACGGGCCCACACTATAGTGATTTGACTCGGGAAAGTCTAAACGACGGCAATAAAAAACCGGGCTATCGAGCCCGGTTCAAGTGAGGTTGGAAAAACAGTCCGTACTGCGAGCCGTTTGTCCAGCCTGACTCAGATATCGATCCGGCGAGCTTGCCAGAACTTGCTGCGCCAGTATTGGCTGTCCAGCTTGGAACGCGTCACACCAGCTCGAGTCGAGGCGTGGATGAATTCACCATTGCCGACATAGATACCAACGTGGTTGAGACGACGATTGATTTTGAAGAAGACCAGGTCACCCTCGACCAGATCCTGCTTGGAAACGCGCGTCCCTTCGTGGACTTGGGAGCGGGTATCGCGGGGTAATTCGACACCGACGGCATTGCGGAACACTTCACGGGCAAAGGCGGAACAGTCGATACCGCGCTGGCTGCTGCCACCCATCCGGTACGGAACACCACGCCACTCTTTATATACAGTCAGGATTTCATTCACATCGGGTGTCTGGGAAGCTTCCGGTTCGATTACAGGTTCAACCATGGAAACTTCGATCTTGCTCGCAACCTCGGGTTGGGGTGCCGAGGCACAACCCACCATTCCGAGCGCGACCAGCAGTAGCATCAGGTGGCGCAATCCTTTATCCCCGCTAAATAATAAATCTTGTTAAAATACGGCCCCAAAGGGCAATTTATAAGGCAACAGCACCCGACTATATCCAAGAATTCTATCGAGGCAAGTGAAAATCCCTATCGAGCTCACATTTTTGCAAGTAAATGCACGATTTTTCATAATTAATGTGATCATGCCCAAACAATATACAATCGCAAAAAGGGCCTTGGGTCTCATAGATAACTGGCTTTTATCCCTGTTTCAGCACCTTTTTAAAGTGAAAAATCATTATCGAAACCGATCTTTTTTTGTTAAAACCGGCCAGGGTATGTCAGGAACTGCTCGTTCAATTGCCTGAAGGGCTGTCAACCGATGAGCAGCATATCTGGCAAACCATGACCCATCCTGAACGACGTCAGGAATATCTGGTGAGTCGCGCCCTGCTGCGCCAGCTGTTGGCAGAGCGGCTACAACAACCTGCCGCCAGCCTGCAATTTTGCAACGGCCCCCACGGCAAGCCCCGACTGCATGATGATGCTTGGCATTTCAATCTGAGCCACAGTGGCAACTGGCTGGTATTGGCGCTCTGCCCGCAGGGGCCGCTCGGGGTGGATATCGAACTGGGCAAACGGCGACATCATCCCCTTCCCCTAGCCCGCCGCTTCTATGCGCCGAGTGAATATGAGTGGCTCTGCGCACTGCCTGCTCAAGAGCAGGAGAGCGCCTTCTACCGACTCTGGTCGCGCAAGGAGGCGGTACTGAAAGCCCACGGTGGCGGCATCGCCGCCGGGCTCGAGAAGGTGCGGTTTCTCCCGGAGGAAGGGTGGCGACTCGACAACCGGCTCGATGACACCCCTTATCAGGTACAGGATTGGCCCTTTGCCAGCGGCTGGCTCAGTCTCGCGGCGACGGCAACCCCCGTGGCCTTTTACCGGCTGGATGAGCGCTTGAATTGCCACTCGCTTAACCCCATGTTACTCAACACCCTTTCTGAAGAGTCCAACTCATGATCGTCGACATTACTCCCCAGAATTTTCACGCTGAACTTATCGATGCGTCCATGAAGAAGCCGGTCGTCATCTATTTCCATGCTCCGCAGATGCCGGAATGTCAGGGGATGACACCGCTGATCGAATCACTGGTTGGGCCCGCCAATGAGCAGGTCACCCTGGCCAAGGTGGATATGAACGATCCCCAGTTGCAACCGCTGGCCAGCCAGCTCGGCCTGCGCGCCCTGCCGGCGCTGGTGCTGTTCCATCAGGGTCGCCCTGACGAACAGGGGATCATCGAAGGGCCGCAGGATGAAGCCACCCTGCGCCAGTATTTCGCCGCCTTCGCCCCCAAAGAAGAGGAAGAGTTGCTGGCCAAGGGGCAACAGGCACTGGCTGACGAGCAGCCCAGCATCGCCTATGCCCATCTGACCAAGGCACACCAGCTGGCTCATGAACGCCACGACATCAGCCTGTGGCTCATTCAGGCTGCGCTCGATCTCAATCTGCTGGAGGAAGCGCAGGAGCGCCTCGGCGCCATTCCGATGGTGGCGCAAGATAGTCACTTCCATACCCTGAGCTCACGGCTGGCGCTGGCCCTGCAAGCGGCAGACAGCCCGGAGCTGCGCGCGCTGGAAGCCCGTCATGCAGAACAGCCTGATGATTTTGCCCTGACTCAGGAGCTGGCGGTGCAATACAACCAGGCTGGTCGTCAGGAAGAGGCGTTGGGACTGCTGCTGGAGATCCTCAAGCGGGATTTGGCATTTGGCGATGCCAGAAAGACCTATCTCGACATTCTGGCGACCATGGGCAGCACACCTGCGGCGCAGAGCTACCGTCGCAAACTCTACAGTCTGCTTTACTGATCAGAGTCGAACTGGCTGGTAATGATGGGGGAGTGCCGGGAGACCGGCATGACCTCATGGGTCAAGTACGAAGAAGGTGCTGTGGGAATAGTGGAAATACGGTGAATTTCAGGCAAAAAAAAATGGCGCATAACTGCGCCATTTTTTTCGCATGGATTACTTCTTGTAAGAAGTAGCCATGTTGTCGATGCGCTGGTTAGCACGCATAGCTTCTTGCTTGGCTTCGGCAACATCAGCAGCGATTTTGGACTGATCAGCACGAACTGCGCTAACATCTTGAGCCAGTTGGTCAACTTTGTTAGACAGATTCTGAACGGAAGTTTCCAGTTCGCTAGTGTTTGCGCAACCACCCAGCAGAGCGGACAGACCAACAACACCTACCAACAACAATTTTTTCATTTTTAAAGCTCCCTTGAACTCGCCAGACGTTTAGCAAGCGGCGTGATTATGGCACAAAAAAATCCTACTTTGCATAGTCCCCACCACAGATAAATGCATTAAAACCCTCATTTTTTTTTGAATGAACAGTTTTTGTCCAGATTCGTCTAAAAAATGAGTGCCGTGTGGTGGGGGCACGGACAAAGGTTAACCAAATTTTTGCCTTATTACAATTTCGTATGAGGCTCAGGCTGTACGTTCTGACAACAATTGACGATATTGCACCAGATCCTCGATGGTCAGCACCGGCATCTGGTGCTTGCGACCGAACGCAACCAGGTCTGGCAGACGCGCCATCGAGCCATCTTCTTTGGTCAATTCACACAACACACCAAACGGTTTGAGGCCAGCCAGCTGCATCAGATCGACCGTCGCTTCGGTATGACCACGACGGGTAAGCACCCCACCGGTTCGCGCCCGCAGCGGGAAAACATGACCCGGGCGATGCAGATCACCTGGTTTGGCGCCGTCTGCGATGGCTGCACGGATGGTGGTGATGCGATCCGCCGCCGAGACACCGGTCGTGACTCCCTGCGCCGCTTCGATGGTCACAGTAAAGGCGGTCTGGTAGTGGCTGGAGTTGGCCTCCACCATCATCGGCAGTTCGAGCTGGCGAACCCGCTCATCGGGCAGGCAGAGACAGACGATGCCGGAGCACTCGCGGATCATCAGCGCCATCTGTGCATTGGTCATGGATTCGGCGGCGAAAATGAGGTCGCCCTCGTTCTCCCGATCTTCATCGTCGGCCACCAGCACGCCGCCTCCGGCACGCAAGGCAGACAGGGCCGCTTCGACACGGGCAACGGGATCACCGAATTCACTGAGTAGAGACTGATTCATGGTAAAACTCCTAAACAAGACAAGGACCAGAATCAGGGCATGGAAAGGCAGACAGAGATGGGCATGCAGCGGCCAGCCCACAAGGGCCAACTCGGCAAGGTCTGTCTTATCCTCTTTCATCCGGACTATGACCGTCGGCTCCGGCATCTCACCGGATCTGCTGACCCCGACCCGGCAATCAGCCAAGTCGGGCGCTCGCGGGCTCCCCGAGTCAATCGGGATACCGCCGGTGGGGAATTGCACCCCGCCCTGAGAATAAGCGCAGACAGCCTAAAGAAAAACGGTTGCAGATACCAGCCAAAATCCCCCGCAGGCTGAAAAGCGTTTCAACATTGCGCCCGGGATCGAGCTCTGCAGCACGAGAGGCCATGACTGGCGAATTTCTTTATGGCGCGGATCGGTTTATGGCATAGTGCCTGAAACCAAAAACAGTGCCCGAAACAAAAAAACAGGGCCCGAAAAGAGAGCCTGAACAACGCTGCCGGCGCAGACTGCAGCGCCAACACAACAAACGGAAAATGACAGAGATGGAAAAGAAAATACTGCTCACGGATTGCCCGGATGCCAAAGGGCTCATCGCCAAGATCACCAACATCTGCTACAAGCACCAGCTCAACATCATCAAGAACGATGAGTTTGTGGATCACGAGAATGGCCGCTTCTTTATGCGTACCGAGCTGGAGGGGCGCTTCAACGACGAGACTCTGCTGGCCGATCTCGATGATGCCCTGCCCACCGGCGCCCAGCGTCGTCTGGTCAAGGCGGGCAAGAAGCGCATCGTCATTCTGGTGACCAAAGAGACCCACTGCCTCGGCGATATTCTGATGAAGAACTACGCGGGCGCGCTGGATATGGATATCGTCGCGGTGATCGGCAACTACGACACCCTGGCCGAGCTCACCGGCAAGTTCGATATCCCGTTCCACACCGTCAGCCACGACGAACTGAGCCGTACCGAGCATGAGGAGCAGGTTCGCGCCATCATCGACAGCTATGAGCCTGACTATGTGATCCTGGCCAAGTACATGCGGGTGCTGACCCCGAGCTTCGTCGAGGCCTACCCGCGCAAGATCCTCAATATCCACCACTCCTTCCTGCCCGCCTTCATCGGTGCCCGCCCCTACCGGCAGGCGTTTGATCGCGGCGTCAAGCTGATCGGCGCCACCGCCCACTTCGTGACCGACGATCTGGATGAAGGCCCCATCGTCGAACAGGACGTGATCCACGTCGGTCACGCCTTCAGTGCGGACGACATGGCCAAGGCGGGTCGGGATGTGGAGAAATCGGTGCTGAGCCGCGCGCTGGAGCTGGTACTGAACGAGCGGGTGTTCGTCTACGGCAACAAGACGGTGGTCTTCAAGTAATCCGCTCACATGGCTCGTATACAAACGCCAGAAACAACAACGGCTCCCGCGGGAGCCGTTGTTGTTTCTGCACCGAGTGTCAGAGCGGCAGATCGTTTACCGTCACCGCCCCCTTCTCCAGCTTCAGCTCGGAGGTCAGCGCTTGCTTGTCGGCCTTCAGATAACCCATCAGGGTCAGCTGATCGAGCATGGGGGCCAGCTGCGGCACCGCCTTGCCCAGCTTGTCGCTGAGGCTGGCATGCAGCACGCCGCTGAGGGCCTGCATCCCCGCGTCGCTGTTGAACAGCTGCTCCAGCGAGGTGGAGGCCAGCTTCACGTCCCCCTTCATGGTCACCGCCTCACCGTTGAGCTTGGCACTGAGATCGGCCAGTTCAAGGGTCGCGCCACGTTTGAGCATCTTGTCCAGCGCCTGCTGGATGGCGGCATCTTCAACCCCCTTGCCACCGGCGGCCTGCAGCCCCTGATACCCTTCCAGATCCAGACCGTTGAGGTTGAGCGCCAACTTGCTGTCGGTCACCGCCAGGGTGTCGGTCTCGTTCTCCAGATCCAGCTTGGCAATTTTCATCTGATAGCTGCTGGAGAGGGTCTGGGCATCATCACCGGTTAGCTGAGTCTCGGTCGTCATCCCCTGCAGGGCGACCTTGACGCTGTCAGGCAGTTGTACCGTGAGGGCCGAGAGGGTCATCTCGCTCTGGGGCGAGAGGAGCACACCGCTGATCTCGGCAATGTCGGCACTCCCTTTCAGATCGGCCAGCACCAAGTCCATCTTGCTCTGTTCTTCATGGACCGTCATCCCCTGCCAGGTCATGGTGAGGTGGCCATTCCCCTCCAGATTGCCGTGGAACTCGCCGCTCAGGGGCAGGAAGCTGAACTCGTCCAGCCCCTGTTTGATCTTGAATTCCTTGGCCCAGAAACGGCTGCTGTTACCCTGGGTCCAGAGACTGGTGACCGACTCCAGACCGAGTTCCCACTGCTCCATGCCCAGTGCGGTGAAAACCGGCGCCAGAGTGCCATTATGGGTATCGAGCAGGAAGTGGCTCTTGATGTAGAGCGGCAGGATCTGGCTCTTGACCACCAGTTGCAACTCGATGGGCTGACTGCCCTCCAGCTCGCTGTCGATGGCAGCCAGCTCCTCCGGAGTCACCACAACCTTCAGGATCCCGTCACGGGTGAAGAGGTTGCTGCTGCCCGGCTGCCACTGCATGTCGAGCCCACTCTCTTTCTCCACCTTGGCGATCTGCTCTGCCATGATGTTGTCGAAGCTGTTGCCCGTGTACCAGCACGCAGCCAGACCACCACCTACCAGTGCCGCACCCACGGCGAGGGCCACTATCTTTTTCATATATCCATGTGTCTCCAGGGAGTTGTCACTGCACTCTACGGGGCGGACTCGGGGCGAGGCAAGTCCAATCAGATGGCGAGTCCACTTTCTTGCGGCTCGCCACAACATCACAGCAAGGGGCTGAAGAGATAGAAGATGTTCTCCATCGCCTTCTTGTACCAGGGGCGGGCCTGCCATTGGGCCAGGGTCATCGGGGTGGCTTCCGCCATATAGCCCTGCACCAGCCGGGTCATCTGGGCCACGAACGAGGGGTTATCCACCAGCAGGGTAACCTCGAAGTTGAGCCAGAGGCTGCGCCGATCCAGATTGACCGTCCCCACCAGCGCGAAGTCATCATCCACCAGCACGCTCTTGGTATGGAGCAGACCGGCATCGTAGCGGTAGATCTCCACCCCGGCCGCCAGCAGCTCCTCCATAAAGGCGTTGCAGGCGTAATTGGCCATGATGGAGTCGTTACGTGCCGGCAACACCAGCTGCACCTGCACCCCGCGCGCCGCTGCCGAACTGAGTGCGGCCGCCAGCGGATCGTCGGGCACAAAGTAAGGGGTCGTCAGCACCAGATGACTGCGTGCCTGATAGATGGCCAGCAGCAGACTCTGCTGGATGCAGTCGCCGCCGACAAAGGGGCCGGACGGGATCAGCTGGGCGCGGTAGTTGGTCTGGGGCCAGGCCTCCGGCTCATGCTGCAGACTGTCGAGCAGCCGCTCGCCGGTCTCCATCTCCCAGTCCCAGACGAAGATCGACCACATCAGCGGCACCATGGGCCCCTGCACCCGGATCATGATGTCGACCCACTGGCCGACACCGGCATCCTGCTTGAAGAAACGGGGATCCACCATGTTCATGGATCCGGTGTAACCCACCCTGTCATCGATCACCACCAGCTTGCGGTGCATCCGCAGATCCTGACGCTGGAACAGAATGCGCCAGGCGCCGACCGGCAGCACCTCCACCAGCTTGACCCCCGCCTTGCGCAGCTTTTTCGGCCAGTGGGAGCGGAAGAACTGTTTACTGCCCACCGAATCGAGCAGCAAGCGACAATCCACGCCGCGTTGCGCCACTTCAATCAGCGCCTCGCACACTTCGTCGGCATCGCCGCCCGGATGCCAGATATAGAACTCCAGATAGCAGGAGAGCGTCGAGCGACGGATATCCTGGGCAATCTCGCGCAAGATCCAGTCCGGCTTGTTGAGCAAGGTCATGCGGTTGCCGGAGAGCATCGGCATGGCGAGCCGTCCCTGGATCAGATCGTGCAACGGCTGTGCCTTGGCGCCCACTTCGCAGCAGTGCTGCGGGAACAGACGGGCCAGTTGGCGGATCCAGATGGCATAAGGGCGATACATGGCCTGGGCGCGCTCGGCACGACGGCGCCCCAGCTTTATTTCACCAAACAGCACATAGAAGCCCACCCCGGCAAACGGAATGGCATAGATCAGCGCCAGCCAGGCCAGCGACACCCCGATGGGACGGCGTTTCATCACCACCCGAAACGACACACCGGTGACAATCACGGTATGAAAAAGCAGTAGCAGCCAACCCAGAAAACGGGAAAACAGCAGTTGAAGATCGTGTTCCAGACCGTTAAACAACGGGGACTCCTTCTCATCGACAAACAGTGCGGTGGGCAGACCCCAACCGGCCGGGATGGTATGCTGTAGGGCACATCCATTCTATCAGGTCGCACGCATGATCCTGCAATCTATGCTGCTCAGCCTAGCCATGCTAGGCCAAGGCTCATATGACATCAATGAGCAACAGATAAACCAGTACCTGCAATCTCAGGTGCAAGTCGACAAACAGCTGGAGCTGCCGGGCATCATCAAGGCCCATGTGCAGCTGGAGCAGAGCGATGTCCAGATCGGTCGCCAACGCCCCGATACCGCCCGGGTCTATGGCAAGGGCAAGCTCAAAATCGCCCTGCCAGACAATACCGAATATGACGCCCGCCTGCAGATGACCTATGAGGCGAGACCCCGCTATGACAAGAGCCAGAGCGCGCTGTTTCTCGATAACATGAAGCTGGTGGAGTACAAGCTGGAGCCGGAGGCGGCCGAGAAGAAGTTCGGGCTGATGCTTAACATGCTGCTGCAGAGCATGGAGAAGCGGCTCGAGACCAAACCGGTCTACAAACTCAATGACAAGGATCCGGATCAGGCCTGGCTGAAGGAAAATCTGCTGGGACTGGAGCTGTCACCGGGCAAGATCCACCTGCTGACCAAACCCCGTTAAACCGCTCAATTCAGGAGGGGCTGGGTGGTATCCCGTACCAGCAGCTCCACCTGATAACCCAGCTGCTGCTGCCGCTCGTAGAGGGAGAAAAGCGACCCGCTCAATTGATTGAGGGGCATATCGGCAAACCCGGCCTTGAGATAGAAAGGCTTCTCGAAGGGCAGCGCCTGACAGACCACTGGTTTGTCCAACAGACCGTGACAGGCGTGCTGCAACAGCCGAGACCCCAATCCCAGCGACTGGTAGTGAGGCAACAAGCAAAAGCCGCACAGATGGTAAAACTCCTCCTCGTCCCGCAACCGTACCGCCCCCACCAGCCAGTGAGCATCACGCACGACAAAGATCCGCTCGGCCAGATCCGGCACATAGTGGGAAAACGTCGTCTCGTAATAGTCCCTGATAAGGGAGAGGTCGGCGTCGCAGTACTCTTCGAAAGTGAGTTCCATCGCCAGCTTGCTTGTCACAGACAAATCCTTTGATAATCAGTTATTAGTGCCAGATACGGTGCGCTAATCCGACCACATGACGCCAGCACGATAGCATGCCTTTCGTCAACAAAAAAGCGGACGTCGTGGGCAGCTTGCTTACCCGGTGGAAGAGGCCATTACCCACCGCCTGACGGCCAAAACCGTGCTTTATGATGACAATCCTTTATTGCGGCGGATACTTTGATCCCGGTCACCGAATCGGATCATTTGCCCCCTGTTGGCCGCTTGTTCTGCCCTCGTCATGATGCTT
Source organism: Aeromonas aquatilis (assembly GCF_054052405.1). Classification (NCBI taxonomy): domain Bacteria; kingdom Pseudomonadati; phylum Pseudomonadota; class Gammaproteobacteria; order Aeromonadales; family Aeromonadaceae; genus Aeromonas; species Aeromonas aquatilis. The sequence goes on from NZ_JBSTYP010000013.1 coordinate 78,639, forward strand.
TACTCAACATGGTCATCACAAGAAGGAGTATTAGGGTTGAAAGCATGGATGCTGGCAGGCCATATGTTGTTGATCCCCCTGAGCGGATGGAGCCAGACTCCCCCCCCCGCGGAGGTGATCTTCCTGACCGCAGCTCCCTCCCCCTTGCGTCCGAGCAAAGATGCCACTCCCGCCTCACAACCCGACACCGCTCAAACAGCGGCAGTCGCCACCAACAGCAAGAAGCAGATCCAGGTCTATAAATCGGTGCAACAAAACGGGGTGGTTCGCTACTCCGACATGGCGCCCGAACAGGGCCATTACGAGCTGCTGCTGTTCAACGACTGCTTCGCCTGCGACCCCAAATCCAGCGTCAACTGGCAGACCACAGGGCTGTTTCTCTATGACTATGCCAGCACTATCAAGGCTGCCGCCAAAACCTATCAGGTTGAACCTGCGCTGATCCGGGCGCTGATCCATGCGGAATCCGCTTTCAATCCGCTTGCGGTCTCCCGCAAGGGGGCGATGGGGCTGACCCAGCTGATGCCCGCCACAGCGCGGGAGCTGGGGGTCGGCAATGCCTTGCTGGCTGAGCAGAATATCTTCGGCGGGGTGAAATACCTGGCGGGACTGCTCAAGCAGTATGACGGCAACGTGGCGCTGGCGACCGCGGCCTACAACGCCGGCGCGGGCGCCGTACAAAAACATGGCGGTATCCCGCCCTATGCGGAAACCCGTGCCTATGTGGAGCGTGTCCAGCTCCTCCACCTGCGCTACAAAGAGATGCTGCAGGCCAAAGGGCTCTGACGCTCGGCGCAGTGAATGCCCCCTCCAGCAATAAAAAACATGCCCCATGAAAAATGGGGGCATACAACGTCATTCGACACTGTTTAGCCCGGCGGCTCATCGGTTGAGCGATAAAAAACCGAGGCGTGGTCAGTCTCCTGCCGGGGCAAAACGGCTGACAACCTGCCCCTGATGCTCAATCCACTCCATGAACATGGCGACGGGACGGGCATAAACCTGACCATCCTGTTCGGATTGATAAACTACCAACTGCTCCTGGGTTTCGGTATGCAGAGCCAAGGCAAGCACTTGATAGTAACCCCCCTTGAAGTGACGATAGCGGCCTGGAACGGGTGCTTGCATGGGAAAACCTCGTAGAAGTGAACACCGATGAGCGAACCATATAAAGATGACACCATGGGTGCCATTCAACTCATCAAAAAGGGGGACGAAGACGATTTTTTACACAAGCCAATCGTGCCACAGGATCCGGATATTGCAACACAGTCAGGCCGCTTTGTTAATTCGTTCCCCATGTTTCACTAGTTAACCTTGGTTAGCACCAAAGATCGTGCTGAATTTAACGTTCTAGCAACCCTGTTTTAGGGCTAAAAATCAGGGAATTCTTCTAAAAAGAGGATTGTTCTAGCATTCAATTCTGTGAAGAATAGGGGAAAAGAAATTTGATACTAAAAATCGCCTTTTTCGCCAACGCGTCCCTGTGGGGAAGGAATCACTGTCACCATGTTCACAATCGACAAGTCGCACAAGCTCGACGATGTCTGCTATGACATCCGCGGCCCGGTGCATAAAGAGGCTCGCCGTCTCGAAGACGAAGGCCACCGCATTCTCAAGCTCAACATCGGCAACCCGGCCCCGTTCGGCTTTGATGCGCCGGAAGAGATCATCAAGGATGTCATCCTCAACATGCCGCTGAGCCAGGGCTACTGCGACTCCAAGGGACTGTTCTCTGCCCGTAAAGCGGTGATGCAGTACTACCAGCAAAAAGGGATGCGCAAGGTCGATATCGATGACATCTACATCGGCAATGGCGCCAGCGAGCTGATCGTGATGGCCATGCAGGCGTTGCTCAACAATGGCGACGAGATGCTGGTACCCTCCCCCGACTACCCGCTCTGGACCGCTGCCGTCACCCTCTCCGGTGGCCATGCGGTGCACTATCGCTGCGATGAAGGGGCTGACTGGTATCCCGATCTCGACGACATCCGCGCCCGCATTACCCCGCGCACCCGCGGCCTGGTGCTGATCAACCCCAACAACCCGACCGGCGCCGTCTACGGCAGCGAGTTCCTGCTGGAAGTGATCGAGATCGCCCGCCAGCACAACCTCATCATCTTCGCCGACGAGATCTACGACAAGATCCTCTACGACGACATCTCCCACACCAGCGTCTGCACCCTGTGTGACGATGTGATGGTGGTGACCTTCAACGGCCTCTCCAAGGCATACCGCGCCTGCGGCTTCCGTCAGGGCTGGATGGTCATCACCGGCCCCAAAGGCCGTGCCCGCGGTTACATTGAAGGGCTGGAGATGCTGGCCTCCATGCGGCTGTGCGCCAACGTGCCGATGCAGCACGCCATCCAGACTGCACTTGGCGGCTACCAGAGCATCAACGAGCTGATCCTGCCGGGCGGTCGCCTGCGCAAGCAGCGGGACAAGGCATGGGAGCTCTTGAACGAGATCCCCGGTGTCTCCTGCGTCAAACCCAAGGGGGCGCTCTACATGTTCCCCCGCCTTGACCCCAAGGTGTATGACATTCGCGACGATCAGAAGATGGTGTTCGACCTGCTGCAGCAGGAGAAGCTGCTGCTGGTGCAAGGCACCGGTTTCAACTGGCCGGCGCCGGATCACTTCCGGCTGGTGTTCCTGCCCCGCGAAGAGGAGCTGGAGGATGCCATCGGCCGCCTCGCCCGCTTCCTCAAGGGCTACAAGCAGTAAGCAAGGCTCATGAAAAAGGCTCCCGCGGGAGCCTTTTTGTTATCTGTCGTTTTCTATCCGCACCATCAGCCGTGCAGCAGGGCGCCAGCCACCAGTACCATCATGGTGATGAGAGCCACCCCGATGATGAAGGGCAGCACCCAGCGCACAAAGCGATCGTAGGGGATCTTGGCGAGCGCCAGCCCCGCCACCAGATGGGCGGCGGTGGGGGCAAACAGGTTGATCCAGCCGGAAGCGGACTGATAGGCGGTGATCACCAGATCCCGGGAGATGCCGGAGAAGTCAGCCAGCGGCCCCACCAGCGGCATGGAGACAGTCGCCAGCCCCGAGGTAGACGGGATAAAGAAGCTCAGGATGATGTGCACCAGATAGGCCATCAGGATGAAGACCGACGAGGAGAGCCCGCTCACCAGCCCCTCGGCCCAGTGCAAGATGGTGTCGATGATGACGCCATGCTCCATCACCACATAGATGCCACGCGCCACCGCCACCACCAGCGCCACCCCGATGAGATCCCGAGCGCCGCTCAGGAAAGTCGCCACATAGTTGGACTCCGGCATCCGGTTGATCAGCGCGATCAGGATGGAGGCGCTAAAGAACAGGGTGGATAGCTCGTCAAACCACCAGCCAAAGGTGGGCAACACATCAATCCCCAAATCCGACCAGGGCACCACCGCATAGATCATCCGCAGGAAGGTGCCAAAGAATACCAGCATGGTGAGCTTCTGCTTGCCGGTGAAGGCGAGGTTGCCGCTCTTCATCAGGGAGAACTCGTCGTCATAGACGATGTCGGCCAGCACGGAGCGGGACTTGTCCTGCTGCACCTGTTTGGCGTAGCGCATCACAAACCAGGAGGCGAAGATCACCAGCAGCAGCCACTGGATGACCCGCAGGCCAATCCCCTCACCGATGGGAATGCCGGCAAAACCGGAGGCGATGCCGGTGGCAAACGGGTTGACGGTGGAGGCGAGCACCCCGACCCCGGAGCCAAGCAGGATAATCCCCGCCGCCACCATGCGATCGAAGCCCGCCGCCATCATCACCGGCACGATCAGTGCCCAGAAGGCTACCGTCTCCTCCGCCATGCCGAAGGTGGAGCCGCCCAGGGCAAACAGGGCGATCAACACAGGAATTAGCAGCCGCTCGCGCCCGGCAAAGCCGCGCACAATGGCGCCCACCCCGGCATCCAGTGCCCCGCTCTGCATGGTCACCGCGAGAAAGCCACCGATGATGAGCACGAACAGCGCCACGTCGGCCGCCTTGTGAAAGCCCTGGATAGGCGCCTTGAGCACATCGAATACCCCCTGCGGTTGGGAGGGGAGCTCGGTGTAGCTGCCCGGCACCGGCAATAGCCGCTCGTCGCCGCTGTAGTCGGCCACGGCCGCCGCCGCAATCGGCTGCTGGGTCTTGGCCGTCACGTAGTTGTATTTGCCCGCCGGCAGTACCCAGGTGAGGGCCGCCATCAGGGCGATGATGATGAAAAGCAGGGTATAGACTGTGGGGAGTTGGCGTTTTTTGGGCGCTTCATTTGGCGTGGTCATAGCTTCCGTTCCTCGGCAATGCCGTCTGTGATCCGATCAGCGCAAGACTAGCGGGTTTGATATGGGGAAAGGTGAGCGCGGATAATAAAATTTCGCAACCTGGCGGGATTTTTGCCAAAAAACAGGGCCCCGCGGGGCCCTGTTTTCACTTGAGTCAGACTCAGAGTTCGACCACGTCGAATTTCACGTCCGGATTCACATCCGCATCGTAATCGACATCGTCCAGACCGAAACCGAACAGGCGCAGGAACTCCTGCTTGTAGCCAGTGTAATCGGTCAATTCGGAAAGATTCTCGCTGGTGATGGATGGCCACAGGTCACGGCAGGTCTGCTGTACATCTTCACGCAGTTCCCAGTCATCCATGCGGATGCGAGCCTGCTCGTCCAGCGCCATGTCGGACGCGTAGAGACGGGTACGCATCATGCGATCCACCTGCTCCATGCACCCCTCGTGAATGCCCTTCTCCTTCATGATCTTGAAAGCCATGGAGATATAGAGCGGCATCACCGGAATAGCGCTGGAAGCCTGGGTCACCACGGATTTCAGCACGGCCACGTGAGCGGTGCCGCCCTTGGCAGCCAGATCGCCACGGATGGCGGTGGCGGCGCGATCCAGGTCTTCCTTGGCGCGGCCCAGAGTGCCATGCCAGTAGATTGGCCAGGTGAGATCGGTACCGATGTAGGAGTAGGCCACGGACTTGGCGCCGTCAGCCAGCACGCCTGCATCACGCAGGGCCGCCATCCACAGCTCCCAATCCTGACCGCCCATGACGGTGATGGTGTTCTGGATCTCTTCCTCGTTAGCCGGCTCGACGGTGGCGGTGATGATCTGGTCCTTGTTGGTGTCGATGGCGGTGGTGGTGTAGACCTCACCGATCGGTTTGAGGGCAGAGCGCACCACTTCGCCGGTTTCCGGCATCTTGCGCACCGGAGAGGCCAGGGAGTAGACCACCAGATCAATCTGACCCAGATCCTGCTTGATGAGCTCGATCACCTTGGCGCGGCACTCGTTGGAGAAGGCATCGCCGTTGACGCTCTTGGCGTAGAGGCCTGCCTCTTTGGCAGCCTTGTCGAAGGCGGCGGAGTTGTACCAGCCGGCGGTACCGGTCTTGGACTCGGTGCCCGCTTTTTCAAAGAAGACGCCGAGGGTGGCGGCGCCAGAGCCAAAGGCGGCAGCAATGCGGGAGGCCAGACCATAACCGGTGGAAGCGCCGATCACCAGTACCTTCTTGGGACCATTCTCGATGGTACCCTTGGCTTTGGTGTAAGCAATCTGGCGACGAACATTGGCTTCACAGCCAACCGGGTGAGTGGTGGTGCAGATAAAGCCGCGAACCTTGGGTTTGATAATCATATGGGTCTCGGATCCGTTTAATGGATGAAATCGGGGCATAAGATACCTCATCTTGCCGCGATAAGGTGCTCTGATGTGTTGAACGGCAGCAAAAATCCACAAGCCCACGACAGAACTGAAAGAGAAGCAGCCTCCTCGCTTACGCCAGATGTGCTCCATGGTAGCAATACGACAGCCTCACCTGACTTTGGTTGCCCCATAGCGCATTCGGGCCTGTGCCAGAAGCAGCTTGCCCGCTCAATGGCTGGCATATACTTGGACAACATCGTGGCGCTGGATGATTGGCCCGACAGGGCGGAGGTAACATGACCAGATGTTGGCAAAGATGCTTGTTGTGGGCGGCTGTGGCACTGTTTGCAGCCAGTGAGGTATCAGCCAAACCGACTGTCGGCATGGTACTGAAATCGGTCCGCAACGAGTTTTTCATCGAGATGGCGAAAGGGGCTGAGACCTATGCTGCGGCCCACCCTGACACACTGACACTACAGCTAGAAGGCATCCAGCAGGAGGTGGATGTCACAGGTCAGGAGGCGATCATCCGCAAAATGATCGGCCAAAAAGTGGATGCCCTGGTGGTGGTACCGACCGATTCGGTCGCCATGCTGCCCGTTCTGATGGAGGCGATCCGTGCCGGCATTCTGGTTATCAACATGGACAACAAGCTCGATGACAGGGCGCTGGTGCTGGAAGGCGTCAATGTCCCCTTCGTCGGCCCCAGCAACTTTTCCGGTGCGCGCAGTGTCGGCGAATATGTCGCCAAAAAACTCCCCGCGGGTAGTAAAGTCGGGCTGATCGAGGGCCCACCCGGTGCCATCAACAGCCGGGCTCGCAGTGACGGATTCCGGGCCGCCCTGCGCGCAGCAGACATGGTTGTCGCCGGCGTGCGCAGCGGCTATTGGGACACAGCTCAGGGCAAGAACGCCACTATCGATCTCCTCAAGGCAACCCCGGACGTCAAGGCGCTGCTCTGCGGTAACGACAATATGGCTATCGGTGCGGCTCAAGCTCTGACCGAGCTGGGTCTAAAGGGCAAGGTGCTGATCGGTGGCTATGACAATATTCCGGGGATCCACCCCTATCTCAGCGATGGCTCTGTGGTGGCAACCGCTGACCAGTATCCGGGCAAGCAGGCACAATATGCGCTCGACCTCGCCCTGAAAGCGCTGGCGCAGAAAATAACGCAAGCCGATCTGCCCGGCATAGTGCAAACCCCTGTGGAGCTGGTCACACATCCTTAGGAGGCTAGATGAAGGGGTGGTGGGTATTGCTGCTATTGTGGTGCCAACTTGCATCGGCCGGGCCAGTGCTAAACATCTATGCCGATGCCTACCCCCCTTTCATTCAGGTTACCGGAGAACAGCTGAGCGGCCCTTATGTCGATGTCTTTGCCCGCTTGGCCAAGCAGCAAGGGATAGAGATTAATTTGCAAGCCAAGCCCATGCGGCACCTGCTCAAGATAGTGGCCACCGAGCCAAACAGCTGCGGACTCGGTGTCCACTTCTCGGCCGAAAATGCCGAAACCCTGCGCTATGTAGCACGCATTGCCCCGATCACCCTGGCCGTTTATGCACGGCAAGGCACAGTGAAACCGCTGAGCAATATCGAGGCGTTACGCAACTATCGGATTGGTGCCATCGATGTGGCCGAGCTGAGAGAGATCCTCGACAATGCAGCGATCCGATACGAACTGCTACCCAAGGCTGGCCTGGGCATCGCCATGCTGCAGGCGGGACGCTTCGACCTGCTGATTAGCGACGAGCTTCCCGAGCTGATCACCTCCCCCAGACATAAAAACAGGCTCCAGCGAGTGATGATCCTTGCCCGGGTCGAACGGTGGCTGGTCTGCAACCCACAACTCTCCTCAGGTACCCTGAAAGATCTGCGCGCATCCCTTACTCTGGGGGTTTTCGGAGATCAGATGGCCGATATCTGGCAACAATATGGCCTGAACTCGGTGTATCAAGGAGTCAGACGAGAGTGGAGCCGGATCCCCTGATCGCGACCACATCCAGCCCCATGCCCCGCAAGCTCACCGCCGCCCGCGACTGTCAGCAGTCAATACGGGTGATATGGCCATCCTGCAGCTTATAGAAGGCATCTTGCGGCAACTCCTGTGACCAGGTCGCCTCATAGTCGAGATCGGCATAGACGCCACGCAGCATGGCGCCGAGCAGACCGTGGGAGATGACGATGGCCCGCTCGGCGAGCGTGGGATCCTGCAACCACTGGTGTGCCCGGCGCTGAATGCTCTCGAAGCTCTCGGCCCCCGGTGCCTGCAGATACCAGTCCCCCTTGCCGGTATCGAGTTCGGGGTGGGCAAGCCGCAGCGCCGGGATCTGGCTGCTCTCCCATTCCCCCATCCCTAACTCCATCAAGCGATCGTCCCAGACGATGCGATCCGCCGCCAGCCCCAGCTGCTCGCACACCAGCAGCGCGGTTTGGCGAGCACGGCCGAGCGGGCTGGCATAGACGGTCCAGCGGGCGGGATCCGCCAGTTCGCCAGCAAGGCGCCGCCCCATGGCAATAGCTTGCGCTTCTCCCTTCTCGGTCAGATCGGAGTTGCAACGCCCCTGCAGACGCTGCTCGGCATTGAAACTGGTCTGGCCGTGGCGCAGCAGATAGATGAGTCGGGACATGGTTTCTCCAGCACGTTCAGATAGATAGAAAAATGAAGGGGGACGATGATAGCAGATGAGCCCGAAGGATGGCCCACACAGAGAGGCTAAAACGGGCGTAAAACACGGGTCAAGGCTGACCCGTTTGCTGCCAATTTGGCCAGAGTGTGTCGGCTCAGCCCTTCTTGATCTCCCGCAGATAACGGTAGATGGAGTGGACCGAGATCCCGAGCTGGCGCGCCGCAATCTGGGCACTGTCTTTTAACTCGAAGATCCCCATATCGTGCAGCTGGTTGACGATGACCCGTGTCTTCTGGGACGGAGGCACCGCCTCGTTGCCGCGCACCTCGGCACTGACGGTGTCGATGGTGCTGTTGAGCGCTTCGTCGATGTTACGGGCGAACACCTCCGGGGTGGCATGGCTCTCGTGGGGGTGCATGCACTCCGGCATCATGGTGCGCAGCACAGATTGCAACGGGGCATCCATGTCGCTGTTGATGCAGAGCAAGCCGATAGCCCTGTGCTCCCCGTTGCGGATCACGGTCGTGATGGAGCGCAGGGTCTTGCCGGTGGCGCACTTGGTCATGTAGGGACTGGAGATATCCTGCCCGCTCTTGAGCTTCATCATCGCCAGGTTGGTGATGGGAGCGCCGACACTGCGGCCGGTGATATGGCCGTTGGCAATCTTGACGATCGAGGGATTGCGCGCATCCAGACTGTGGAGCAGCACTTCGGTGTGCTGACCATACATGGCGGCGATCCCATCCACTATGTTCTCCATCGACTTGAGGATCTCAAAATCGCTCGGACTCAACTCTTGCAGCTTCACAATGGGACCTTCTTGCAAGGGTTGCTGCACGCGGAGGGATGGCAGTACAGCAACCGACAGGGACATCAGGCGGACATGATATCAATAATGGTGCTGTCTGTGGCAGACATGCCCTCCTTCACCATCTGGCCGACATTGCGGATGGTCTGGTCCACGTCACCTGCGACGATCCCCTGCCCCGACACCGAGTGGCTGTTGAGGGCCATCAGGAAGCCGCGCACCGCCGCACCGGAGGAGGTACTCACCTTCATGGCGCAGGAGGCTTTCGCCCCGTCACACACCATGCCGGCACTGTCGCTCAGCACGTTCTGGATGGCGAAGCAGGATTGCTCGAAGCTGCCGCCCGCCAGATAGACCATGGCCATGGAGGCGGCCGCGCTGGTCACGGTATTGCCACAGAAGGCCGACAGCGGCGGATAGTGGGACTTGATATAGATGGCGCCCAGATGGCTCATGATGAGGGCGCGAGCCAGTTGCTCTTCGCTGGCCGCAAAGCGCTCGGCAATCACCATCACCGGAATGGTGGCAGCGATGCCCTGGTTGCCGCTGCCGAAGTTGCTCATGGCTGGCAGGGTCGCGCCCCCCATGCGAGCATCGGAGGCAGCCGCCGTCATCATCACGATGCGGTTCATCACATCCTCGCCGATAAGACCAGCATCGATGTTCTGCTGCATGGTGCGCCCGATCTCGAGACCATAGGGGTTGTTCATCCCCTCGGCAGAGAGTTTGCCATTGAGCTCGGAGGCTTTGAGGATGAACTTAATCTGCTCGAACTCCACCAGGGTGGCGAACTCGTAGATGGCGGCGATGCTGATATCGACCCCATCGCAGATTGAACCGGTGGCACCGCCCTGGCTCTGATCAGCGGTGAAGGTCACCTCGCCATCGCGGCGCTGCTCGACGATGCGGGTATGACCGCCGCAGAGGGTCACTTCGGCGCTGTGCTCTTCACCCTTGTCATCAGTGCCATAAACGGTCACGCGGCAGAAGATAAACTCGGGGGCAGCGGTGCGGCTCACCTGCACCTTGCCGGCATCGATCAGTTGCTGGGCACGCTCCACCTGTTCTGGCTGGATCGCGGCCAGCACCTCCAGCCCGGCATCGGCGTTGCCACCGATGGCACCGGCCGCAGCCGCAATGGCCAGACCGATCTTGCCGGTCCCCGGCACATAAACACCCATCGAGTTTTTATAGAGGTTGTCCGACACCGCAACCTCGAGGCGACCGGGCTCACAGCCCAGTTGCCGGACGGCGACAGCCGCGGCATAGGCGGCGGCGATTGGCTCGGTACAACCCAGCGCTGGTTTGACAACCTGTTGAATAATCTGCAGATACTGCTGCCACGCTTGTTTCATCACTTGAACCTTTTTATCAGCATTAACGAGCGATATGGGCGATCGCTTCCACTTCAACCTTGACGCCCATCGGCAGATCCTTCACTGCGAAGCAGCTGCGCGCCGGACAATCTTTCTGGAAATAGGCTTTATAGACCTCGTTGAACGCGGCAAAATCGCTGATCTCGGCGAGGTAGCAGGTGGTTTTGAGCACGGTATCCAGCGAGCCGCCAGCGGCTTCCAGCACGGATTTCAGGTTTTCCAGTGACTGGCGGGTCTGGGCGGCAATCCCCCCTTCCACCACACCACCCTGCTGCTTGCAGACCGGCAACTGACCGGAAGTAAAGATAAGGTCGCCATAGGCAGTGCCGTGGCTGTAGGGACCGATAGCGTCAGGTGCCGCTGCTGCTGTGATGATGCGTTTCATATAGCCACTCCTGTTTGTGCAATTTTTTTTGCAATCATGAATCTCATTTAGTTCAACATTATTTGCTTTTTATTTTATCCATTCAACAAAAAGATACAAAAATGGCGTTTAAAGGCACCTTTCGGCCTCAATATAAACCGTGATCACCATCCTGATTTGAAAAAAAGTACTCTTATGGGCATTGTTTATGACAGTTTCATTCAACTATATTTGCGCCGTTTTCCCACATCCCTACAAAAAAGAAGGTTTTAATGGACGCGCATAGCACTACACTCGCCAGCCCCGTGATGGGCACGCTGGAATGGAAAGAAGCGGTTCGCTTCGACAGCACCGACTGGGGCTGGATCATCATGAGCATCGGCATGGCCATCGGTGCGGGGATCGTCTTCCTGCCGGTACAGGTGGGTCTGATGGGCTTGTGGGTTTTTCTGCTCTCGGCGGTGATCGGCTACCCCGCCATGTATATGTTCCAGCGCCTCTTTATCAACACCCTGGCCACTTCCCCGGAGTGCAAGGATTACCCCAGCGTCATCACCGGCTACCTTGGCAAGAACTGGGGTGTGCTGCTCGGCGCGCTCTACTTCGTGATGCTGGTGATCTGGGTGTTCGTCTACTCCACCGCCATCACCAATGACAGCGCCTCCTTCTTGCAGAGCTTCGGCGTCACCGACGGCCTGCTCTCCGAAAACCCGCTCTACGGTCTGGTGCTGATCTGCGGTCTGGTGGCACTGGCCTCCCGCGGTGAAAACCTGCTGTTCAAGATCTCCACCTTTATGGTGCTGACCAAGATCAGCGTGGTGGCCATACTCGGCCTGATGATGGTGGACAAGTGGGATGCGGCCAACATCACCGCCATGCCCGCTGCCGGTGACTGGATGAAGGATGCCATCATCATGCTCCCCTTTACCCTCACCTCCATCCTCTTTATCCAGAGCCTGAGCCCCATGGTGATCTCCTACCGCTCACGGGAGAAGTCGCTGGAAGTGGCTCGCTTCAAGGCGATGCGCGCCATGAATATCGCCTTCGGCATCCTGTTCGTGGTGGTGTTCTTCTACGCGGTCTCCTTCACCCTGGCTATGGGCCACGATCAGGCTGTGCAAGCCTCTGAAGAGAACATCTCCGCGCTGGCCATGGTGGCCCAGGGCATGCCTGGCCAGACCCTCAAGCTCCTGAGCCTGACCCTCAACATCTTCGCGGTGATGACCGCCTACTTCGGCGTTTACCTCGGTTTCCGTGAAGCCTGTCAGGGTCTGGCGATGAACCTGCTGCGCCGCGTAATGCCGGAAAATCGTATCAACAAGGGCCTGGTAGGCAAAGGGATCATGGTGTTCACCGTCATGCTCTCCTGGGGGGCCATCGTGCTCAACGCACCGGTGCTAAGCTTCACCTCCATTTGCAGCCCCATCTTCGGCATGGTGGGTTGCCTCATCCCGGCCTATCTGGTCTATCAGGTACCGGCGCTGCACAAGTACAAGGGCACTTCCCTCTACATCATCATCGTCACCGGCCTGCTGCTCTGCGTCTCACCCTTCCTGGCGTTCAACTGATCGGTTGCAAGCGGATATTCCCTTATCGACCACGGGTCACCTTCGGGTGGCCCGTTTTCATTGCTATTACCATGGCCACAGAACAAAAAGCCAAGGGGATCACAACTTCCCCCTCTCCCTGACCGAAGTGCTGCGGCGAGGAGTAATATTCAGACATAACCGCATGCACCCGTCTTTTCGGGTATCGAGGCTTAACATGAAATGGATTTTCAACCCCGCCATCCGACTGGGCAACCAGCTCTCCTTCAAATACAAGTTTCTGCTCTGGTCCTGTCTGATGCTGCTGCCGCTTGCCTACAGCATGACCAATCTGCTGGGGCGGCTACAGGATGACAACGCGCAGGCCAACCGCGAGCTGGCGGGAGTGGTCAATCTCGCCCCCGTGCCCGCCATCGAGCAGGCGCTGCTGACCCACCGCAATCTGGTGACCCGTCACGCCTATGAGGTGGATCCGGTCGGTGATGATCAGGTCAAGGCAGCCGCACAAGCCGTTGATCAGAGCCTGCAAGCCTTTGCCAACACCCGCCAGAACAATCCCTCCTTTGAGGTGATCCAGCAGGACTGGGCCGCCCTGCAGAGTGAAGCGGGCAAGCTGGAAGTGGAGCAAAGCAACTTGCGCCACGACAAGCTGCTGACCGAGGTACGCCACCTCTACAAGCACATTACCGCCAGTAGCAGCCTGATCCAGGATCCGGCGCTCGGCACCTACTACATGGTGATCCTCACCAGCGAACGGCTGCCGCAACTGCGCGACCTGCTGGCTCAGGTGCGGGATCGCGCCGCCACCATCGCCGACTTCGGCCTGTTTCAGGCGGAAGGGTACAGCGGCCTGCGCTTTCGCCTCGACCTGATCAACGCCACCCTGCAGGAGCTGGAGGCCGATCTGACTCTGCTCTACCAGATCGAGCCGGCCTACCGCACCGAGCTGGGTCAGCAGACCGATGCCCTGATGCAGCTGGTGCGTCAGGGGGTCGAGACCATGGAAAACAAGATGATGAAGGATCAGCTGGTGCAGCTCTCCACCAAGGAGGTGCAGGCACTGGGGGATAAGATGGACGAGGCCATCACCGCGCTGGCAGGCCAGGTACGCCAGCGGCTGGAGGCCGACCTGCATCAGCGGCTGGCCGCCAACCAGCGCCACTTCTGGTGGGTCACCGCGCCGCTGACCGTCAGCTTGCTGCTCTACCTCTACCTGATGATCGGCGCCTATCTCTCCCTGCGCGACACCGTGGGGCGGGTACGTGATATCGCCGCCCGGGTCAACGCCCAGGATCTCAGCCAGCATATCGAAATCGTCGGTCAGGACGAACTGGCCGCCATTAGCCGGGATTACAACGTGACCCTGGAGACCCTGCGCACCCTGATGCTGCGAGTGCGGGAAAATGGCGTCACCGTGGTGGAGAGTGCCACCGAGATCGAAGCGCGCACCTGCCGCTCGCAGGAGGTCATTGCCGATCAGCAAGGGGAGACCCATCAGGTCGCCACCGCCATCAAGGAGCTGGCCGCCACCTCACAAGACATGGCGGGCAACGCCCTGCAAGCCGCCCGCATGACCCAGGAGGCGCAGAACGTGGTCGGTCAGGGCGAGGATGTGGTGGAGCGCACCATCAAGGCAATCGACCATATCAACCGCGAGGTGCTGCGTACCGCCGACACCATAGGCCAGCTGGAACAGCAGTGCAGCCAGATTGGCGGCGTCATCAGCGTGATCCGCGGCATCGCCGAACAGACCAACCTGCTGGCCCTCAACGCTGCCATCGAAGCGGCCCGGGCCGGTGAGCAGGGTCGCGGCTTTGCGGTGGTGGCCGACGAGGTGCGGTCTCTTGCCAACCGCACCCAGGGGGCCACCGTCGAGATCCAGCAGATGATTGAACAGCTGCAATCCGGTGCCCGCGCCTCGGTCACCGCCATGTCGGCGGCCAGCCATGAAGCACAGGAGGGGGTCGGCCTGGCGCAGGAGGCAAAGCAGGCCTTTGGCGCCATTACCGAGAAGGTGGATCGGATGGTCGATACCAACGCCATCATCGCCAGCGCCATCGAGCAGCAGGGCGCCGTGGTCAACGAGATCGAACGCAACGTGGTGCGCATCTCCGATGGCAGCGACGAGGCGCTGCAAGTGGCCAACGCCGCCCGCGATGCCGCCCGCCAGATCCACCAGCTCACCGAACAGCTGCGCGCCATGGTACAGAGCTTCGTGCTGTAACAGAGCGCTGACAAGCCGGGCTCAACGTGAGCCCGGCATTATCCCGATCTCGCGCCTGCCCACAACGTCTCGGTTGAGTGGATCATCCAGAAAATCTCTGCGGCCCACTTGCCGGGCAGACACCAACAAAGTAGTCTCGAACGAAAACAAAATGCGGCATCCCCGGCACGCACTGTCTGCGATGTCGAAGCAAGCAAGCCGCCTGCGAGCCACAGATTAAACCCAGCGTCACGTCATTTATCACCCGCTTCAAGCGAGGATTTACCCATGGCCAGATACCAGTTTTTTACCATTCCGGCGTCCAATCGGCAGCAATACACCTTTATCGACATGGCATCCCCGACTTTTCTGAGTGAAAAGGCAGCACTGCTGACCCAAGGATTCGAGGTGGAGGAGGACTTTATTGACGCGACCAGTCCACGGGAGGCCGTCGAGAAGTACCAATCCAATTTTCTCTATGTGGCGGATGAGATAGGTAAGTCCGATAGCAGCTACGCCGCGGCCGTCGCCATGCTGGAGATTGGCAAGGGGTTATTGGGCAATAAAAAGGCTATGTCCCAATTACGTGTTGAAAGGCTAAGCTTGAAGTAGGCCATCACCTTGAGGTCTACCATCATGGATACCCCAGCC